>DATNQK010000377.1:0-8244 GCA_036704065.1 Stenomitos sp. | reverse complement strand
ACAGCTAAAACAGCTATTGAGGCTGCATTAACAGGCCACTTGGTCTTAACGACATTGCACACCAACGACGCAGCTAGTGCGATCGCCCGTCTATCCGAAATGGACGTGGAACCATTCATGGTATCGGCCTCGCTCATCGGTGTCGTAGCCCAGCGTCTCGTGCGCCGCGTTTGTACGGAATGCCGTATTCCCTATCAACCCTCACCCACCGATTTAGGCCGCTTTGGTCTATCGGCCTCTTCAACCACAGAAGTGACCTTCTACCGAGCCAACGTCTTAACACCGGATGAAATGCAGTCCAGCCGTTCGGTTTGCTCCAAATGCAATGGGATTGGCTATAAAGGCCGGGTTGGGGTTTACGAGATCATGCGGGTCACAGAGGTGCTGCAAGGTCTCATTACAGAAGGCGCGCCCACAGAGCGCATTAAGGAAGTAGCTGTAGATGAAGGGATGATCACCTTACTCTCCTACAGCTTGAACTTAGTGAAGCGCGGCGATACAACCTTGGACGAAGTCGAGCGGGTAACATTTACCGACTCAGGCCTAGAAGCAGAACTCAAGGCCAAGCGAAAGAGTTCCTTAACATGCCGTGTTTGTGGCGCAGCGGCAAAACCAGATTGGTTAGATTGCCCGTACTGCATGACCGCTCGATTTGATAGCTAATCAGTCTCACACTACCTTTTACGAGAGCGATGTATCGCACTCAACCTAGATTCGCAATAGCTTCGTACATTTGAGAACGACATCAAAGTGAGGCATCATTTATGGACTACATGATTGAAGACCTGATGGAAGAGGTCGTAGAAAGGGGCGGATCGGATTTACATTTATCCGCAGGTCTGCCTCCATACATTCGGATCAATGGCAAACTCACACCCACTGATCGCGATCCATTGGCGCCAGAGCAGTGTCAGCGCTTAATCTTCAGCATGCTGAACAACACCCAGCGCAAAAACTTAGAGCAAAACTGGGAGTTGGACTGTTCCTATGGGGTACGTGGCTTGGCACGGTTCCGCGTCAACGTATACAAAGATCGAGGCACCTACGCTGCTGCTTTACGGGCCTTAAGCTCTAAAATTCCGACCATTGAAACCTTGGGGCTGCCTAACATTGTGCGGGAAATGTCGGAGAAACCAAGAGGACTCATCTTGGTCACAGGTCCAACAGGTTCGGGGAAATCGACCACGCTCGCGTCCATGATCAATAACATCAATGTGACCCGCGCAGAGCATATCCTCACGATTGAGGATCCAATTGAGTTTGTATACGAGCCCGTCAAGAGTGTGATTCACCAACGTCAAGTGGGAGAAGACACGCGAAGTTTTGCCAATGCACTACGGGCAGCATTACGGGAAGACCCAGATGTCGTTCTAGTGGGCGAGTTGCGGGATTTAGAAACAATCCAACTTGCCATTACAGCCGCAGAAACAGGGCACTTAGTCTTTGGAACCTTGCATACCAGTTCCGCATCCCAAACCGTGGATCGGATGGTCGACGTTTTCCCTCCTGAACAGCAAACTCAGGTTCGAGTTCAATTGTCAGGTTCTTTAGTCGCCGTATTTAGCCAAACTCTTGTTCCCAAAAAGAATGTCAAGCCGGGTGAGTTTGGCCGGATTCTAGCTCAAGAAATCATGGTCATTACGCCAGCTATTTCCAACCTCATTCGTGAAGGTAAAACCGCTCAAATTTATTCCGCAATTCAGACAGGCGGCAAATTAGGGATGGTAACCTTAGAAAAAGTTTTAGCAGATTTATATAAGAATGGTTCTATTTCATTCGAATCTGCAATGTCTAAAACCTCTCGCCCCGATGAACTGCAACGGCTGATTGGCGCAGGTCCTGTGGGTACACAGATTGCCGAGCCAGCTTCCAGTTTCCGTAAGCGTTAGCCATTATTTGTAAAGTAGCGCTTCTATATTCCCCTGAGATTTTTCTCAACGTTTAATCGCTTCCCCTTGTCGTTTGTGATTGCTTAAGAGTTAATACGTATGCCAGCTTACGTTGTTCGTGCTAGAAATTCCCTTGGGAAAAACATCAATCAAAAGGTTACAGCATCTTCTCCCCGTGAAGCTCGCACTACTCTTCAGCGCCAAGGCCTCCAGGTATTGGACATCAAGGAAGATAAGGGGCTACAACTCAGTGGTGATTTAGAGATCAATCTTGACTTTTTAAGCTCAATTAAAGTTAAAGATCGCGCAATTTTTTCGCGTCAGTTTGCAGCTCTTGTGAATGCAGGGGTAGCGCTAGTACGTGGGTTAGGCGTAATGGCCGACCAATGTACCAACAAAAAAATGAAGAAAATTTTGCTGCAGGTCAATGCCGATGTACAGCAAGGGATGAGCCTTTCTGAGGCGATGCGAGCGCACCCAGAGGCATTCGACCAATTGTATGTGGCGATGATCCAAGCAGGTGAAACAGGCGGTGTCCTAGATGAAGTGCTTAATCGTCTGTCTAAGCTTCTAGAAGACCAAACCCGTCTCAACAACCAAATTAAATCGGCCCTGGCTTACCCCGTGGTCGTCAGTTTAATTGCCGTTACCATCTTTTTTGGGATGGTCATTTTCCTAATTCCCATTTTTGATGGCATCTTTAAACAGCTCGGGGGTACACTGCCAGCCTTTACTCAGATGCTCGTGAACTTGAGTGTCTTTTTAAGAACCCCTCAATATGCCGTCACCTTCATTATTTTCGTAGGCGGATTAGTCTTTGGATTGCGCCAATACTACAAAACCCGCACCGGTCGCGAAACAATTGACCGTTTATCTTTAAGAGTTCCTCTGTTTGGCGACTTAATTCAAAAAACAGCCGTTGCGCGTTTTTGCCGAACCTTTGGTTCTTTATCTCGTTCAGGGGTGCCTATCTTAACAGCCCTAGAAATCGTACGCGATACGGCAGGAAATCAGGTAATTTCGAATGCCATTGATGAAGCGCGTCGCGAGGTACAAGGTGGGGGGATGCTCAGTTTGGCACTCCAAAAAGAAAAAGTATTTCCGGTACTTGCCACCCAAATGATTAATGTCGGCGAAGAAACAGGCGAAATCGATAAAATGTTGATGAAAGTAGCCGATTTCTATGAAGATGAGGTTGAGCAAGCGGTTAAGGCAATGACCAGCATCATGGAGCCTATTATGATTGTTGTCCTTGGGGGCATGGTTGGCTCTATTCTGGTGGCCATGTATCTGCCGATGTTCCAAGTTTTCGAACTTGTCAAATAAGCAAGCAAATCGGTAACTCAGGTCTTAGCAAGGCTGGAAGACCTGAGTTTTACCTAGCCATCTGCGCTAACAGATGTTTACAATAACAACCATGTGTCGGGACACGTGATTGTGACTCAAGACAAGAATAAGGACAGTTCAAAGCGACGCTTTGCAAAGCCTTTAGGCGTAGAACCGACTTACTACAGTCTTCTAGATTTATCTCCAACGGCAACGTCGGAGGAGATTCGTAAAGCCTACCGCTTGAAAAGTAAGCTTTATCACCCTGATACAACAGAGTTACCTGCAGAAGTTGCAGTCGAAAAGTTCCAACAGCTCAACAAAGCCTATGCAGTGTTGAGCAATTCTGAACGTCGTATCCAATACGATGCGTATCCTCAATCTTATTTTGAGGATATTGCTGTTGAGATAGAGGCGCGAAACTCCTTTGTCAAACAGGCGATGAAGAGCAAACCGACTGCAACAGCATCTCTCGATCCTAAAGAACGTCCCTTGTCTGCAGGCGAAATTTTCGCTGTCTTTATCTTGGGGATCACGTTTGTCATTTGTTTAGCCCTTGCCATTATTCTAGGGATTGCTCGGGGAGAGATGGTTATCCAAACCTCTGTGCAAAGTCATCTCTCAGCGGCAAAGTCACTGTCCATGCCTCAACCTGTGCAGAACACAAAACTGCTGCCTAGTGCGCCTCAGCCAATGAAGCTAAAACCTTCTGTGACATCGTCTAACCCAGTTAGCCCCACTCTCTCCCGTCAGGGTCAGAAACTGGAGCAAGCACGTCAAGGCAATCGCACCCAGACTACGTCTTTTAACCAAACGACAGCCTTTAAAAAGTCCTAACTCAATCTCACAACACTCTTTAGCAATCCCTATGTCCTCTTCTCTGCCTGCGCCTGAAACCCCTCTGTATAACCACACGCTTCCTGATATTGAACAGTGGCTTCGCGATCAAGGAGGAGAAAGAGATGGAGAACAGCTCCATCTATGGCACCTGAACCGTCCCGCCTGGGCAGCAGAGATTCGCTTAGACATTGATGAGTTGTCTATTTTATATAGCAACCTTGCAGGACAACCCCTCAACGTGCGTCGCACATTTAAATACTCACTTTGTCGCCAAGACATAGAGGATGCAATTTCTGCAGGGCCTTGAAATATATCCGCTTAGGACAGTTGATCCAATCGGCTTTAGGAAGAAAGGCAAGCCTATACTCCTAAACCGATTCTGTCTAACGCACCTTGCCAAAGCGACGGTTGCGTTGCTGATAAGTGATCAACGCTCTGTGAAATTCCGTTCGGTCAAAATCTGGCCATAACGTATCCGTCACATACAGTTCCGCATAGGCAACTTGCCACAGCAAAAAGTTACTCACACGCATCTCACCACTGGTACGGATCAGCAAATCTGGATCGCTAATGCCAGCCGTATAAAGATGGCGCTCAAATATTCCTTCGTCAATATCGTCAGGGGCTAGTTCACCCGTACTGACTTTTTGCGCGATGGCTCGACATGCCTGCAAAATTTCCCGTCTCCCCCCATAGTTCGTCGCCACAACGAATTTAATTTTCTCGTTGTGGCGAGTGGCCAGCATCGCTCGCTCAATTTCTTCTTGGAGAGACTGAGGCAGAGCCTTGAGATCACCCACAAAATGAATCTGCACGCCTTCCTCAATCATCTCCTTGAGTTCTCGGCGTAGAACACGTTCAAACAACGTCATCAAGAACTCAACCTCTGTCAGAGGACGGCCCCAATTTTCTGTAGAGAATGCATAAGCAGTCAGTGCTTCGATGCCCCAATCCTTACAACAACGTAGCAACTCCTTAAGAGTATCGACTCCCCGTCGATGCCCCATAAAGCGGGGCAACCCTTGATGTTGCGCCCAACGACCATTGCCATCCATAATCACCGCAACGTGCTTTGGAAGACGCAGTATATCAAGGTCGGAAGGCAGAGCGTTAAGCACAGTTGGATTCACAGTCATGTTTTCTTACGCGTGACAGGCAAATGAATAAGATGCAGGAGCAACCCTAACCCTTTTTTTCGCAGCCGATTACCGAGTCGAATCAAGCTTGGAGTTGCAACTTCTCGATCCGGAGAAAATATCAGACGTGCCTCTAATAATTCCTTCAGTTTACTGCTAGTTAATGGACGATTTAGGATACCCTTCTCTGCTAAGGAAATTGATCCGGTTTCTTCTGACACGACGATGCAAAGACAATTATCCACCCGTTCCGTAATCCCCATCGCGGCCCGATGCCGAGTGCCCAGTTGCCGAGAGGCATCTCGATCCGAAATTGGAAGTATGATGCCAGCCGCAATAATTTTAGCCCCTCGAATCAGGATCGCTCCATCGTGAAGCAGCGTAGACGTTTGAAACAGCGTTTGAATGATCTCTCGAGACACATCCGCACTAAGCCGCACACCAGGCACCGAAAAATCCCGTTCATCGATAGGAATATTGGTGGTTTCGAGGATTAATAAGGCCCCAGTTCGACTTTGAGAAAGGTCACGGATTGCATCTACAATCTCATCAATAATGCTATCCGAGGCCAAGCTCGTCTGCTGGCTAGGACGCAGCAAGCTCAGGACTTCGCCTCGACCCAGTTGTTCTAGGAAGCGGCGCACCTCAGACTGAAGAATAACAGCCATTGCAACCGCTGAGCCAATGACCAAGTTGTTAAGGACAAAGCTCAACAAGGTGAGGCGTAAGCGTTGACTGACCGCTGCAGCCAGCATTAAAAAGATAAATCCTCGCACCATCCAGAGTGTGCGCCGTTCGGCAATCACCAACAGCACAATATAAGTAAGCGCAAGTACCAGGCTAATATCAGCCAGCACAAGCAAAGACTGAGTCCAATGATGGTCAAACAGCCATTGCTTTAACCCTTCCATGCTTATGGTTTAACCTTCTGGTGCTGTTGATAACGGGAAGCTTGCGTCTTCCTAAACTCGAGTAGAGCGCAGGCAAGATGCCTAGAGATGGCACCTTACCATATTCTGATTGACTAAGGCATTGACGAACCTTTTAACCGCTGTGGAAGACAGTCTTGACGAACTAAATCTGTGTAGGTTTCCCGGCGCAAAATTAAATTAGCTTCCCCGTTATTAACCAGAATAGCGGCTGGTCGCGGTAAACGATTGTAATTGGACGCCATACTATAGTTGTAGGCTCCGGTCCCCATGACGACCAAAATGTCGCCCTGCGTACATGGTGGCAGTTGCGTGTTTTTCAGCAAAATATCGCCCGATTCACAGTGCTTCCCAGCCACCGTGACGGTCTCTGTAGCTGGTGCTTGCATCCGGTTGGCAATCACGGCTCGGTATTGCGATTGATAGGTAATCGGACGCGGATTATCCGACATGCCGCCATCTACTGAGAGGTAGGTGCGTAGTTCTGGGACTTCTTTTTGGCTACCGACGCGGTAAGCGGTTACACAGGCACTGCCAATTAATGAACGTCCAGGCTCGCACAACAGTTTTGGCAACGGTAAATTCCGAGCTTTACATGCAGCAGAGATGCCCTCGCCAACGACTCTGCACCAGTCTTCAATGCTAGGTGGGTCATCTGACTCGGTGTAGCGGATCCCCAGACCTCCACCAACGTTCAGTTCGGTCATGGCCAAACCCAAGGATTGCGCTTCGATGAACCAATCGACAAGTACAGCCGTTAAATCGGCATGGGGCTTGGTCTCAAAAATCTGCGACCCGATGTGGGCATGTAATCCAATCCACTGGATTTGAGGATGCCGCTGGGCAAATTGGAATACTTCAGTCAGCTGTGTAGGGTCAAAGCCAAACTTACTGTCTAGATGCCCTGTCCGAATATAGTCATGGGTATGACATTCAATTCCTGGCGTGAGGCGCACCATGACGCGGATGGTTGGCCCGTCATGGGATTGAGCAAGATCAGCCAACGTGTTGAGGTCTAGCCAGTTGTCGGCAATAACCACAGCACCAGCCTGAATTGCATACTGTATCTCCTCTACAGACTTGTTATTGCCATGGAGGTAGATTTTATGCGGATCCATTCCCGCTTCTAAGGCTGTAAACAGTTCCCCTCCCGATACCACGTCTATGCCAAGGCCTTCGCTATGAACAAGGGCACATACGGCAAGAGAACTCCAAGCTTTAGAGGCATAGAGTACTTGTGTGGGCCCATCGTAGAACTGGGCTAGCCCTTGACGGTACTGCCGACAAGCCGTCCTCAGCGTATGTTCGTCCAAGATATATAAAGGTGAACCAAATTGCTGGACTAAGTCCACTACGCTATTGCCACCAATATTAAGTACATCTCCCTCCACAGAAGCAGTGAGGGGCAACAGCTGTTGGTTTGGCGATGGATTTAAAGTGCTATTCGGCTGAGCAAGGAAATCTACGCCGCTGGAGGGACGAGCTGAATTTTGGACGGTGACCATAACGCCAAATCAATCAAATCGGTAAAGTTGGATCGGTACGAGCTTTAGAAGCAACGAGGCAGGGCTTGCATAGCCTAAACATGGTAGGCAATGCAAAGTAACCCAATATCTCAGTGTACAGTTTGCTGGCTCTAGATGCAGACAATTACCAGTCAAAAGCACTACGGATCGGATGCAGTTTTGATTCAGCGCTCTGGGGTTAGAGGGCCCCATCAATCTTCAAGTTATCTGTAGAGGGCTCGTTATCAAGCACTTGAGCATTTCTCTCTCCCTAAAGCAATACATTTGTTGACGGCTAGGTCTACATTGGTTTGTGACTGCTTTTTCGAGATCTGCATCAATGGTACTTTTGCTACGGTCTTTACCCGAAGGACTCTTGCCTGCGGCAGTCGAACTTGATCGCCAGGTGTTTGGAGGTTTTTGGAGCCTCGATGCTTACCGAACGGAACTGAACCGCACAAGCAGCACCCTTGCTGGCATTTGGCATGCTACGACCACACAAGATCCAGCATTATTGGCGCTAGGCTGTAGCTGGGTTATAGAAGATGAAGCCCATATTATTTTGATGGCGGTTGACCCGGTTCATCGACAGCGATGTTTGGGCACAGCCCTCCTTTTG
>DATNQK010000376.1:0-8576 GCA_036704065.1 Stenomitos sp. | reverse complement strand
AATCGTTGCCATTGTTGATTGGTTAAGTCTTTGCGTGAGATTGGATTGCGTGCAACCAATGTCAATTTGTTCTTCCTATGATGTGACTAATTCCATTTTAGCTCTCAGTTTTAAAACACGCCCTAGTTTCACCCAACACTGAATAGAGCAAAATGAGTTTTAATGCCACTTAATCTAAAGATTATTTATATCCTGGCAAAGGCAATTGTGGAAATTCAAATTTCCACGTACTATCGTTTGTGGAAATTTGAGTTTCCACGTACTATCTTTTTATGCTTACTATCTCAATTCTTGCAAATGCTGGAGGAGTGGGAAAGTCTACTCTGGCAATTCACTTGGCTTACGCAGTGAGTCGTCGTGGATTTTCTGTCGCCTTGCTAGATCTTGACCCTCAACATTCTTTAAACCGCTTCAGTGGATTGCCTCCTGCGGAGGCAAAAAATTCAATGGCTCAAGTTCTGGGACAAAAGAACTTTGATGGCGAATGGAATTTAGTTCCTGCCTGGGATGGGCAAGTTCTAATCAGTCAAAGTCATATCGACCTTGCTCAGGTCAGTAGCGACTTGGCAACTCGAAGAAGAGGCTCTTATACATTACGTGATCACCTCAAAAGCCATCCTTTTCCTTGCGATTTAGTTTTATTGGACTGCCCAGCCACTTTAGGAATGCTTTGTGAAAATGCTTTGGTCGCAAGTGACTTAGTATTAGTTCCGGTGCAGCTGGAGCCAAAATCAATCGGAGGAGCTGCGGACTTAGTGGCATGGTGTATTACTGCTTCCAATGATCTTCAGTTGGAGCCAAGGCCCAAAATTCAGGGCATTATTCCCAGTATCTATAACAAGGATGCAGCAATTCACCGTCAATATCTTGAACAATTACCGGAAATTGCAGCCTAACTCGATATTCAGTTTTATCCTCCCATCCGATATTCAAAAGAGTTTGTCAATACATCTGCTTACGGTTTGCCACTCCACAAATATCGGCCTGGTCATCCTGCCTGTGATGACTTTGAGGCAATTATCAACGATTTGGTAACGATCTTGAAGAAGAACAATGGTTAGAAAGTTTCCTGATATTTCGAATGAGTTTAAATCGACGATTCAAACTCATTCTCAGCAAAAAGAAATTGATACCCTTCGCTTAGAAATTGAGGAACTGAGGGCCAAACATTCACCTAATTTAGAGGCAGAACTTACTCAGCTCCGAGAGCAACTTGCGTTACAGATGGGTGAGATGGAGATCAATACAGACCTGATTGATCCCAACCCTTTGCAGCCTCGCCAGACAATCACGGAAGCAGAAATTCAGAAGAAGGTCAGGTTCTTATCTCAGCAAGGACAAACTGTTCCCATTATCTTAATTCCTCAAGATAATGGGCGCTACTTGATTTTTGCTGGCGAGGTTAGGTGGCGAGCAGCTAGGTTCAAGCTTGGTTGGGAAAAAATTAAGGCTGTCTTGATCCCAATGCCTGATGATTTACATCGCAGTGCCTTAGAAACGTTTTTGGGTTTTGAAGATCTTAATCCTTTAGATAAAGCGGAGGCTGTGTTCCGACAAGTTAAGCAGGATACGGGTATTAGTCCAGATCAAGCTTTTACGTTGCTCAACACATGTCTTCGGGCGATGGAACGTTCTGGACAAATCAAAGAATTAGGTCGACTGATTAATGATTCCTCTGAGACTCAAGCTGAAAAACTCCAATCATTTGGAGTGACTGATGAGCTTGTTCTTCAACTGTTACTCTCACTCTTGCATATGGGTTTGAATCCTGCGTCAGTGAAAACGCAGCTCTTACCAATGTTGTCTTTACCTGAAGACCTTAAAGAAGCAGTTCAAGAAAAGGGACTGAAGGGTGCACATGCTTTAATTCTGGCAACCTTGTCAGCAAAAGCCCTCAAATCAAACGATAAGGTAGCAAAAAAAGAACGTGTTAGAGCTACTCAAATAGTTCTCTCACAAGACTTGACAGTAGCCAAGACCCGTGAACTAGTTTCTGAAATTAAGGCCAAGTATGCACCTAATAATATTACTGAGTCAAAGAAAATTATGTCTTTAATTAAGACGCTTGATGTTTTTGCGACGAGAGATGAACTCAAGTTAGCCTCCGCTGAGCAGATAATGGAGCTTAGACAGAAGCTAGCAGATGCTTTAGAAAAACTAGACAGAGCATAGGAGTGGAAATTCAAATTTCCACTGAACAAATTGCATCATGGTTCTCATGCAGACGCCCATTAGACAAAAGCTTGAGCGTGTAAACCGCAACAGAAACCTTGTGCCCTCCAGAAACCACCAGAGTAGTTTTTGTTAATCTGGTGGTTTCTGGTCAAGTTGGTGCATCAGGAATAACAGGGTTGGATAACACCAATTTTCTGCTTTTATCCCTTCTTTTGTCTTCTACAAAAGAAGGAAAGGGTCACAAATAGATATCAATCGGTATTGACGGATATCTGTCCTTGTTCAACTTTTAAGCGAATACGTTCTTCTTGAGCTTTAAGTTCAGGCGTCAATGCTTCACCAAAATCTTCTGCCGCAAAGATAGGACGAATCTCGATTTCCGATGGGCCTAACATGGGATTAGGACAACGTTTGACCCAGTCAATGGCCTCTTGCATAGACGTGACTTCCCAGAGCCAAAATCCTGCTACCAGTTCCTTCGTTTCAGCAAATGGCCCATCGGTGACCGTTCGATTGCTGCCAGAGAACTGTACCCGTACTCCCTGCGAACTAGGTTGCAAACCCTCAGCAGCGAGCAAAATTCCTGCATTGACTAATGCTTCGTTAAACGTTCCCATCTCGGCCAAAAGCTGTTCGCTTGCGCTTGGCATCACTCCTGCTTCTGACTCTTGAGTTGCTTTGACCATAACCATTACTTTCATCTTGAAATCTCCAAAAAATCGAAGGTTGACAATAGAACGCTAAGCCCATGCATTAGTGATTTAAGACAGTGCTTCTAAACCTGCAGGGATTGGGATGAGAGTTGCTGAAGAGTCTGAATGTCGATTTTTTTCATCTCTAGCATTGCTGTCATAACGCGCTGGGAGGTCGCAGCATCAACTGCATTCAGCATCTCAACCAAAAGGCTCGGCACGATTTGCCATGAGACACCATATCGATCCTTGAGCCAGCCGCATTGTTGGGCGGTTTCGTCTCCGCCTGCGGAGAGGTGATCCCAGTAGTAGTCCACCTCTGCTTGCGTTTCGCAGTGGACTTGGAATGAAATGGCTTCGTTGAATTTAAAGGCGGGGCCACCATTAAGGGCAGTAAACATCTGTCCGTTTAGTTCAAACGCGACACTCATCACTGTTCCTGCCACTTTGTGATGGATTTCGTATCCGGCCTCTCCATAACGTGTAATGCCCAGGATCTGAGAAGGTTCAAAAATGTGGGTATAAAACTGGGCTGCCTCTTCCGCACAGTCATCAAACCACAAACATGGAGATATCTTTTGCTTGATTTGCATGATGTTTTACCTCATCCATAAATTGGCAAAATCCAGAGGTTGGCGAAGATGCTACTGAGTCGGTAGACCTAACAATTCCAACACGGGACGTATTTCTACAGTCCCTTTGTGAACGCCTGGAATCAGTTCAGCAATGGTGATCGCCTCATCGAGATCGTGGGCCTCAATCAGGAAATATCCGCCGAGTTGTTCTTGGGTTTCGGCAAACGGACCATCGGTAATGAGTCGCTTGCCATCACGTACTCGAACACTAGTTGCTGTTTCAATAAAATGTAGAGGTGCAGCACTCAAGTACTGACCTTTAGCATCTAGGTCTTGAGTCAGTTGTATAGACTCCGCGTAACAGCGCTGTCCTTCCTCCTGGTTCCACGCCTGTTCATCGCTGTATATCAGCAGCATGTATTTCAACCTGTCCTCCTTAGACCAACGAGACTGATGTGTTTCTATGTATTAGTCGTTCGGCAAAGGCACAATTCGACAACTACACCTCAAAATTTTTTAACCTAATTCCTCTAGGCGCTTCACCAAAAATCGACGTTCTGGCTCTTGCTGTACAAGGGTCAGTGCTTGCGCATAAGCCTCTTTAGCTTCCGCCGTTTTGCCCAGCCGACGACAGAGGTCGGCCCGTGTGGCATAGGCTAAGTGATAGTCGGCTAAATCTCCTTGTGCGAGGATGGTTTCAACCAGTTCCAACCCCACTAAGGGACGATCTTGCATCGCGACCGCAACCGCTCGATTTAAGGCCACTACAGGTGAAGGGTTCACTTGCAATAGCACGTTATACAACGCCACCACTTGCGACCAATTTGTCTCTGTTGCCTGCAACGCTGCCCCATGCACAGCAGCGATCGCCCCTTGGATCGTATATATCCCGACTGGACTGATAGCCAATGCTTGTAACACCAGTGCGGTGCCTTCCGCAATCTGGGTTTGATCCCAAAGGGATCGATCTTGCTCTTCTAGCAAAATTAAATCTCCATTAGCATCAGTCCGGGCTAATCGTCGCGAGTCTTGGAGCAACATCAGACCTAGCAAACCCACTGCTTAGGTAGCGGGTAATAGTTCAACCAGCAATCGGCCCAAGCGAATGGCTTCCGCAGATAGATCCGAGCGTGTAACTGCATCTCCTGAGGATACGGAATATCCTTCGTTAAAGACCAAATAGATCACGGATAGCACTGCATCTAAGCGCTCCGGCAGATCAGACACTGTAGGCACTTCATAGGGAATACGTGCAGTCCGAATTTTGGTCTTACCCCGCACAATACGTTGGGCAATGGTTGCAGGTGTACTTAAAAAGGCACTGGCAATTTCTGCGGTTTTAAGACCGCAAATTTCCCGCAGGGTTAATGCCACCTGGGTACTCAGGGCCAATGCAGGATGACAGCAGGTAAAAATCAAGCGCAATCGATCATCTGCGAATGCCGCATCCTCTTGCAGCTCTAACACAGGGATGGAATTTTCAAGATGCGCGGTTATATCAGCCAACGAAGCATCAAAGCGTGATCGCCGCCGAATCAGATCAATAGCCTTAAATCGGCCCGTAGAAACTAACCAAGAGCGCGGATGAGCAGGAATTCCCTGCGTAGGCCACTGCAAAACCGCTGTAGCAAAGGCTTCATGGAGCCCCTCTTCTGCCAGATCAAAGTCGCCCAGCAATCGAACCAGCGTCGCAAAGATATGCCGCGATTCGGTTCGGTAAATCTCTTCTATCTGTTGGCGAACCTGTTGCACGAACCGCTCCTACATACTTTGCCATCATACGATTTGACAACCATAGAGGGCTTAGAACCATGTGACATCACCATAATGGACTAGAAAGATTACTGTTTTATCAGTTGGCTAGAACCCAGTATTCTCGTTGACAAGGTTAAAGTGCCCCTCATCTGAAAGCTATATTGAGCAAAACATTCAAAACATCCTTCCATACCGTGTGAATTAACGATATGGGATGATTATCCTATCTTCATTCAAACTGTAGATATGCCAAAACTACCTTTGATTCGGCCTATACTGATCACTGCGGTCACAGCATTGCTCACATTTTGTTTACAGATAATTTCTACAAGTTCGGTGTTGTCATTAACACCAGATGTGTCTATCAACTCACCGACTACTATTGCTACGGCTACCACTGCCCCTTCCCTGATCTCGGCCAAACTTTTTGGCAAGCCCGTTCATGTGCTTTACATGACTCGTGCGGAAGATACCGTTTTAGTGCGCTGCTATCCTGGCTATTTACCCTTCATTTCGATTCAAACAATGGGTACTAAACCTGACATGGAGGCTTCCAAGGAAGGGGTTCTGCGCTGTAAAGCTGCTGCATAAAGAATGTGTTCCATAAACGATAGCGTTTGATGTTCTAGTTGCCACACAAAAGTTTTTGTACTGTTTTTCCTCATCGATGTCAAATTACTATTGTTCATTGCTTTTTTTACACAGTGGAATGAGTTCTAGTGCTCCACTTTTTTAGATTTGTACAATGCCTTATCAGATTCTGCTGGGGTCAGTGAACTCTTGTTCATGAGTGATGAGACACAGATCGCTTCACTTTGTTGACCCACCTCTGGTTAAGGTTTAACACATGCGAGTAGGACAAATCATGATCGAACATGAGATCGAAGACAAACGGTTGCACCCATTTTGGAAACCATTGATGTAAGACTCGATGAATTCTCAAGCGTAAAAAATACTCAAGGACGAGCGCCCTCGTGCGTGGAAATGAATAATCTGACAATTCTCTGAGTGCATGAGCATCGGGCACTCTTTGTTCAGAAAAGCCAGCCAAGGCGCGAGCCCAATCATCCTCATATTTATCCAACAACTGCTCAAAAATCAGGACATCCTCCAATGCCGCATTGCATCCCTGTCCTAGTGAGGGGGATACAGCATGAGCTGCATCCCCGATCAGCAAAATACTATCGTCTACATGAAAGCGATCGCACTGAACCGTTAATGTCCGCTACTGGACGATGCCAGAATGCTTCTGCTGCCTCTGGTGACATCAATTGCCCAAACACAGGGAAGTTCTCTTGAAAAAATGGCAAGACTTCAGCTGGGGTCGTCAAGCTTGAGAGCGGATTCTGATCGGCGTCGAAAATAATTACGCCGTTCAATTGGTCGCCCGGTTGGGGCACCATCAGCATGCGCACCTTAGGACTAGAGCTTGAGCCATGAATTTTGTCAGGTTCTAGCTCTAGCCCAAGCGCCGGATTTAGACGGTTGAGAAATACTGATTTATAGGCATCCGGTACATAACTTTGTTCGCACTGGACCTGAATATTTTGAACTAAATCGTCACGAATGAGCGATCGCGCTCCATCTGCGGCAATCAAGTAATCATACTGAATCGTAAAAGCTTCATCCTGTTCTGGTTTCAACGTTATGCTCTTCGTTTTCCAGTCCGTTGAAACACATTGACAGCTAAACCGAACGGTTAGCTGTTCCGACGCGTAAGCTTGAGTTAAGTGCTGTAGGAGAATTCTGACCAGACAATTACGATCAATGGTGAGAATAGGAATAGTTCGTGGAATCTGACGAACCTTGCCCTGCCGACGGTAGAAGTTTGTGCCATTGCAGAACACGCCAGCCGCAACAATCGCCTCCTCTAACCCTGCAATTAGGCGAAGTGCCTTCCTGCCGCGTTCCTGAAGTGAAATGGGGAACGTGCGGTCTTGCGAGACATCGACCAAATGTGGGTCTGAACGCTGCTCATAAAGTTCAATGCAATATTTTCCTCGACGTAATAATCTATGAGCCAGTAATAGTCCAGCTGGCCCTGCTCCGATAATCACAACCTTTTGCAGCATTGAACGCTCCTCGTTCTCTCAAATTGAGTTTGATTCTGTGCCAACGGCTCAATTCAGAACTGATGCTCTAAATCAGAAGGACTAGTAGTCTGCCAAAAGAACTTAGCCTAGTGTAGCTATCATTGATAAACTGACTCAAACCCTGAGGATAGTTATGAGTCAGAAGCGATATATTGTCGACCTCAGCGAGGCTGAAGTTCAACAGTTAGAAACCCTGCTGAGAACTGGAAAACATGCTGCTCGCAAACTCACCCGTGCCCGTATCCTATTGCAAGTTCATCAGGGCAAAACCGACCGGGACGTCGCAAGCAATTTAGGCGTCAATCTTTCTACGGTAGAACGCATCCGTGAGAAGTTTGTTCACTCAGCCACATTGGAGGAAGCTCTCAATGATCGTCCTCATCCTCCCAAACCCCGCAAACTCAATGCAAAGGCAGAAGCCCTACTGATCGCGACTGCTTGCTCAGATGCACCGAATGGACGGGCTGAGTGGACCATGCAGTTGTTAGCGAATCGATTAGTCGAACTGCAAGTCGTGGAATCCATTTCGGATGAAACGGTGCGCCAGACACTGAAAAAAACGAGATTAAACCGTGGCTCAAACAACAGTGGTGTATTCCTGAGGTAGATGCCAAATATGTATGGCGGATGGAGGACTTACTGGACTTGTATGGCGAGGCTTATGACCCCAAGCGTCCAGTGATTTGCTTTGACGAACGGCCTTGCCCTTTGATTGGTGAAGTCCGCGAACCGATTGCTGCACAACCAGGCCAACCCGAACGCTACGATTATGCGTACAAACGCAATGGCGTTGTCAATTTGTTTGCCTGCTTTGAACCGTTGGTTGGACAACGATATTTGGAACTGACCCAGCGTCACACCAAAGCCGATTTTGCCCATCAAATGAAGACGCTAGTAGATGAGTACTACCCGAATGCCGATTGTATCCGCTTGGTTGTAGACAATCTCAATATTCACCATCCAGCGACACTTTATGAAACGTTTGAGCCGCAAGAAGCGAATCGTATTCTCAAGAAGCTGGAATTTCATTACACACCCAAGCATGCGAGTTGGCTCAATCAAGTTGAAATTGAGTTTTCTGTGTTATCTCGGCAATGTCTCAACCGGCGCATTTCGACTCAAGTGGAACTTGCCGAGGAAGTTAAGGCTTGGCAAGATGAACGCAACGCTCAAAAAGCGAGAGTCAATTGGAGATTTTCGAGTGCAGATGCGCGGATTAGGTTAGAGCATCTTTACCCAAAATTAGAGCAGGGTTACTAGGCAGACTTTCTTTGGCAGACTACTAG
>DATNQK010000375.1:0-4852 GCA_036704065.1 Stenomitos sp. | reverse complement strand
GTAGTAGTGGGGTTGGAGCCCATTTGGGGTTGCTTGGGTCGCTGGAGGTGCCCCTTTGGGGGCGGCAACTAAGGGATTTTGGGCGGCAACCTGCTGTTGATTGCGATCACAGGTATTCTTCAGGCGCTCCAAAATGTAGGTCAGCTTCAGGCGATAGGGTTCTTGCCGGAAGCGGATGGCAAACTCATTATAAATATCGGGCATCAAGAGCTGGTCTTGCTCTAGGGATTCCAATAAAGTCGGTAGGACATCGCTCCAATGCATCGATAAACTGAGCAACGTCACCAACTTTTTGATGGATTCAACATATTTTTCCAGAACCACATTGCGTTGATAGCAAGCGGTCTGCCAGGTAATTTCAGGTGTAACCGATGGGTTTCCGTCACGATCTGCCCCGACCCAAGAACCGAATCGACAAAAGTTATAGCGCGGCGCTTGTAGCTTGGGAAAATGTTGATGCAGCGTTTGGGTCAGCCGACGGTGTAGTTGCGGGATGGCATCGAAGACAACGGTTTTAAAGTAATGGAGGCTATATTCCACCTCATCCATTACGGTGGGCTTAAATTGGTGCAACTCATCGGTGCGCCACCAAAACCGAATTTCCTCCATTAATTCCGTGCGCAGTGCTTCCACTTCCCAACTGGCTCGGACATGGGCTGCATATCCCGCTTCGACTGTATCGAGTCGGTTGAGAATTTTGGCAATGCGGCGCTGCTTATCGCGAATAGTCTGGCGCACAATTTCCGTGGGGTGGGCAGTAAACACCAACTTCACGTCTAACGCGTGCAGTAATTTTTGCAGATGCTGCGGTGGGACATTGAGTTCTTTAATGCGGGGAAAGAGCCACGAGAATGTTCCAGGGCTTTGAAAGGCTGCGGATGAGTTTTCGTAGAGGGTACTTTCTAGGCGTTCTTTATGGCCGCTGCGCGAGTCGGCAAAGTGGATGGCATTGGCACCGCTGAGGGCTGTTTCTGGGTGTGGAGACGATTGCAGCGCAGTCCGCTCCGAAAACGGATGAACCTGACTGGGGCTATGGGTGCGAACAATACTGTCTTCTTGTTCGTAGTGTTGCTCTACCGTATTGATGAGCTGAAAATAGAGGGCAAAGGCGCGCGCAGCCCGTACCGCTTCCTCTAGCTCTAGAGTTTCGATGACTTTCAAGACTTCCGCTTGCGGTAAGGTGGGGGCTTGTCCTTCGGGGGAACACATCTCCCGTAACTGCCGCAGTAAATCGACAAGTTCCTGGCCGCATTCTTCTTCCAGAACCGTATTCAATAGCTCCTCAATGACCCGTAGCCGATGCTGCAGCAGCAAGTCAATGCCCGCATGGGACAATAGGTCTGTGTTGGAACGATCTTGGATAGAACTCATACGTCAGAGGTACTTTGCCCAGCAAACTTACTTGATAATTCTAAGAGGTAACTTCCCGCTTTATAAGAGGGCTCAATATTAATTCGGTTTCGCTACGGTTTATCGAGACAACCGCAGGTTCGAAAATTTACCCCAAGCGGCTGTGTGGGAGGATGTGTATTGGTGCCAAGGTGACGACAGGATGACCGCAAGGGGTACCCGCAAACACTGCCTAGTATCGTACCGCTTCTTGCTCAGTAGGATTCTGTGCTGATGAACACCATCTGTCTAAAATGGGTAGGCGATCGCCTTGAATCAGGGTTTCGCTCCATTCTCCCCATTGAATCAGTGTTTTCTCAGCTTGGCGCAGCCCCACTAAGCCCATCAGTACAGGCACTGCCAAAACGCCCACCCATTGTTCTAGGGGACTTAGGTGGGTTGTAGAAGAGGGTTGAGCCAGTGGGGCTGCGCTTGGGGCTGAGGTTCGATTCATCGGTAAATAGCCCTGCAAAAAAAACGGCGATAACACAGTCAACGGTCGCGATATCCCATTAGCCCTTATGGCCTAAAGCCCATTGCTTGGCCCAGTCAAGAATTGCACTGACTCGTTCTAGGGTGGCAGCCTCGCAGTATAACCGTAACACAGGCTCTGTTCCACTAAAGCGAATCAGGAGCCAACTGCCATCGGCAAGGCGCAGCTTAAAGCCGTCGGGTTGAGTGATTTCGGTGACAGGGGTATCCAGGATGGCGCTCGGTGGATTCTGAGTGAGCTCGTGAACCAGGGTTTGTTTGGCGGCATCGCTAGAGAGCATTAAGTCAATCCGATCATACTCGCTGCTAAAGCCAGTCCTCTCTTGGAGTGACTTGTACAAGGTACTCAAATCCTGACCACTGGCTGCGATCGCCTCTAATACATACAGTGCTGATAGCAACCCATCTCGTTCAGGGATATGGGTGCCGTAGCCGATGCCACCCGATTCTTCGCCACCCAGCAAGACACTACCCGTTTGCAGCATGCGGTCGGCAATGTACTTATAACCGATGGGGGTTTCAAACACAGGCAGGTTGAACAACTGCGCCACCTTGGGCATCAGATCCGAGCCACTGACGGTTTTAATAAATTCGCCCGTCAGACCTCGACGATCTGCTAAGTGCTCCAGCAGGATGGGAATCAGAATTTGGGAACTGAGGAACTGACCCTGCCCATCTACCGCAGCAATGCGATCGCCATCTCCATCGAAGACAAATCCAACGGCAACACCACTACTGGAACCAGAGGCGGCACGGTCTTTAAGGGTTTGGAGTAACTCCTGCATATACTTGGGTAAGGGTTCCGGCGCACCGCCCCCAAATAGCGGGTCTCGGTTGGAGCGCAGTTCATGGACAGGACACTCTAGAACCTGTGCTAATCCTGTTGCGGTAGCACCATGCATGACATCGACATAGACCTCCACGCGCCCACTGGTGATCGCCGCTTGAATGGCTCCTAAATCAACCTTAGATCGCAAAATCTTACAGTAGTCTGGCCAGGGGTTAAACCGCTCTAGGGTGCCTGGCGTGGCTGGTGGCAAGGCGGTGCCGAGTTGTGCTTGGATGGCCTGGGTAATCGCAGGTGGGACCGACCCTCCGAATGCGCCTTTCACTTTTAGCCCTGAATATTCGCCAGGGTTATGGCTGGCGGTAATCACCAATCCTCCTAGGGCTTGGTGTTGTTTAACGGCCCAACTAATGGCAGGGGTGGGCGCAAATTGATCCGTGAGCAGGACATCAAACCCCGCTTGTTGCACGGCGATCGCCGTCGCCTCGGCAAAGGTTTCTGATAGAAAACGACGGTCATAGCCCACAATAATCAATCGGTTGGTGCTTTGATCGCCATAGGTCTGGGCCAGAACTTGCGCCGCAATCGGGGCAACATGGGCCAAGCGTTCGACCGTAAAATCTGCGGCGATAATTCCCCGCCAGCCATCCGTTCCAAATTCAATCGGTGCTGGGGTCAGTCGGACTGGAAGTGGAGCGCTCATAGGAATGGATCCTTTTTGGGCAATCAATCGCCACGCGATGGGTTCAACAATGGGTTCATTCTAAGGGTTCGTTAGCCTCCAATGACCGGACTATACAAGACCGCCAGGAGGTAACGTCCAAGGCGAACTGAAATACAAGTTCAGTTCAGAGAGTAGTTTATGATGATTGACGAGCAGTTTGGAGAGGTTCTGTATAGTGAGTTTGCAACAGGATGCGATCGCGCCCCATGGTGGGAGTTTGGTCAATCGAATTGTTAGTGCAGATCAGCGTCAAGCATTTTTAAGCCAAGCCGATACGCTGCCTCGCGTGCAGTTGGATGAAAGGGCATTATCGGACCTAGAACTGATTGCCATTGGCGGCTTCAGTCCGCTGATTGGGTTTATGGGCCAACACGATTACGAAAGTGTGGTCAACCAGATGCATTTGGCCAATGGGCTACCCTGGAGTATTCCGATTACCCTATCGGTAACGGAAGAAGTTGCGAATCCCTTAGAGATTGGCTCGACGGTGCGCTTAGACGATCCAGCAGGCCAATTCATTGGGGTGCTGGAGCTAACGGAAAAGTATACCTACGATAAAACCCATGAAGCGCTGAAGGTATACCTCACCAACGAAAGTCAGCATCCTGGTGTGAAAGTGGTGTACGACCAAGGCAACATCAACTTGGCTGGACCCATCTGGTTGATGGAGCGACGCCCACATCCTTACTTCCCCAAATATCAAATCGATCCTGTTGAGTCGCGTGCCCTCTTCCGCGATAAAGGCTGGAAAACCATCGTAGGCTTCCAAACCCGTAATCCGGTTCACCGTGCCCACGAATATATTCAGAAGTGCGCCCTAGAGGTTGTTGATGGTTTGTTCTTGCACCCGTTGGTTGGTGCGACCAAAAGCGATGATATTCCTGCTGATGTGCGGATGCGCTGCTATGAAGTGTTGTTGGAAAAATACTTCCCTCATGACCGTGTAACCCTTGCCATTAACCCTGCTGCCATGCGCTATGCTGGGCCGCGTGAGGCGATTTTCCACGCGATTGTCCGCAAGAACTACGGCTGCACGCACTTTATTGTGGGGCGTGATCATGCTGGAGTAGGCGACTACTACGGAACCTTCGATGCACAGTACATTTTCGATGAGTTTGACCCCGCTGCCTTAGCCATTACCCCGTTGAAGTTCGAGCATGCCTTCTATTGCAAGCGCACGATGGGGATGGCTACAGTCAAGACCAGCTCTAGCTTGCCGGAAGAGCGGATTCATTTATCGGGTACCAAGGTTCGCGAAATGCTACGACGGGGTGAAATGCCACCGCCTGAGTTTTCGCGTCCTGAAGTGGCAGCGATTTTAATTGATGCCATGAAAGTTCAATCTGAGGCATAAGGCTCAGACTGTTCGACTTTGCCCTGCTCAACACCGTTTGAGCAGGGTTTTCTAATATCAGTTCGGTTTGAGGCCGTTATAGCCGATACCCTAAGATCATTCCCGC
>DATNQK010000374.1:0-3412 GCA_036704065.1 Stenomitos sp. | reverse complement strand
GCTGTGGTCTACTGGCAAATCATCGACATGGAAAAGGCGTATTACAAAGTTCAAAACCTTGAATTTGCCATGGTTAACTTGGTGCAAACCCAAATTCGTGGCGAAATTGGCAAACTCGAATTAGACCAAACCTTCACCGCTCGTAGCCAAATTAGCGACATTCTATTAGAAGAACTCGATACTGCCACTGATCCTTGGGGCGTGAAAGTCACCCGCGTTGAAATCCGCGATATCACCCCTTCCAAAGCGGTACAGGATTCGATGGAACTGCAAATGGCTGCCGAACGGCGCAAACGAGCTGCCATTTTAACCTCAGAAGGCGATCGCGAAGCGGCTGTGAACACCGCACGCGGGAATGCCGATGCTCAGGTTCTCGCTGCCGAAGCTCAAAAGAAAGCCGCCATTTTAGAAGCCGAAGCGCAACAGCAATCCACCATCCTTAGGGCAGAAGGCGATCGCCAATCTCGATTACTGCGAGCAGGGGCGATCGCAGAATCCATGCAAGTGTTAGCCAATACCCTAGACGATCATCCTCAATCCGCTGCCGCCCTCCAATTTTTGCTCGCCCAAAACTACCTCGATATGGGCACCACCATTGGTCAAAGCGAGAGCAGCAAAGTGCTTTTCTTAGACCCCCGCTCTGTCGTGGGCACCTTAGAAGGCATTAAAGATGTTTTAAACCCCACCGATCTCACCTAAGTTTCCGGAACACTCTAGGGTGAACAATCTGGGTTGAGGCACACCCGTTGCGTCCAACCTGTTATGCCACCTGCTGCATAGGAAGTAACCCAAGCCAAAGAATTTTTACGTGCGCTGAAAGCTTTCCCCCATCACTTCCTTGGGGGAAAGCTCTTGCATCAAATTGGCTGCGATCGCCCCTTGCCCAAATGCCTGCTGACTGTTGCGCCTTTACCCAAAGATCTTGCCCGTCACCTGTTGTACATACAGACTTTACAAGGGTAAGCGAGGATAGATAAAAGCAAGATTACGGCTTATTTCGTTAGGCTATAGCCTATAAACCTAAAGGAATTATGTGAGGGACAACAATTCAGGCAAGTGCATCGTACAGTCAAAAACAAATGATGCGTTTTTCACGTAATCGATTGAGGAGATAACCATGGCCATCATGAAGCGTTGGGGCAGCCTATTGCTGTCTATCTGCCTCGGAGGTCTGTTGCTATTGGGTACAGGATGTTCTAGCCAGCCTCCATCGCCTTACGCACAGGTTCAACAGGAAAGCACACAGCGCGGCGCGCCGAAAGCTATTGTCAAACAGGCCACCCAAGGGAGCGAATTCAACACATTCTTCCCGAAACCTGCGAACGGATACGAACGGGTTTATACCCAAGAGAAAAAAGGATTCGCTGAAGCAAAACTGAATCGGGATGGCAAAACTGTAGCCATGCTCTCCATTTCGGATACGGCAAGCCTACCGACGGCTGCACAAAAATATCAGCAAAGTACTGAAAAAATTTCGGGCTATCCAACGGTGGAAGTAGGGACGACTCAAACAGGTGTTTTAGTTGCCAACCGATATCAAGTAAAGGTTCTATCTCGTGATCCGTCCTTTACAAAAAGCGATCGCCAAGCCTGGATTCAAAAATTTGATCTCAAGGGCCTTGCGAAGAAATTGAGTTAATGACAACCTCCCATTTTCTACGGAGCAGTTATGAGTAAACCCATTTACGAACTGGTGGATGAACTCCCAACCGGAGGCGTCACCGTCATGGCCCTAAGGTCTCTCGACTTTGCGATTCCTGGAGAATGGCAAAACTTAGTCGGCTTTGATAACACCATCAAAGCTGTGACAGGCGAAACCGACGAGGCGCTGATTCGTCAGATTGGTGAACGTGCCGTTGTCTTATTCAACGACAAAAGCCAAGGCTATCAAAACGCATTGTGGCTGTATCAAACCGTGGATAGCGCCTCTGGGGCCTTAGGCGCTGCTGCAATGGCCAACAAAGTCGGTCAAGATATTTCCTTTTTAGGTTTTTTGCAAAATCTGACCCCCAAACCCGAAAAAGCCCAAAGTATTGACCTATGCGTCAAGCTAGTTGTTGAACTAGTAGCCTTTTGCCAAATCAACGGCATTCCCGGCGACAGCATTGGCGACTTCCTAGCAGCCTTGGGCGACTATGGCGGCGAGTCTTTAATGCGGATGGCTGCTCTCGTCTGCTTCGATGGGCTTATTCCGTTAGGGCCAGACTTTGCCCTCAAAGGTCTCTCTACCCTGCAAAATATGGCCCCTTCTGAGCTAGAGAGCAACGCAACCTTTAAGGGCGTTAAGAACCTTATCCCAGGCGGCAACGCAGCCGGACAACTCTCCTTCATTACCAGCAGCATGGACTCCGTGAAAGGCTGGATGACTGATTTTGTCTCCTCTCGCGGTCTCACCTCAGAGTCTGTCGTCGATCACTTAACCCAGTTTGTCGAAGTCTCTAAAGATAAACTCGATTACTTGGGCGCATTCCTAGACATGACCGCTCACTACTACAGCCATACGGGCGTTCAAACCCTAGCCAGACGGTTGATAGAACGCGCAGTCGCCGAAATTTAATTCATTTTTCAATCTGTTCCTTTACAATCAGTCAGCATCGCAGAATTCTGCGATGCTTATTTTTTTGGGCTTCATACGGTGGGCATTCTCAAGCATCCCCGCTAGAGCCAGTTCACGGGCGGCTCTCCGCTACTCAGAGATGCATAGAAGCCCAACAGTTGCTAGACTCTAAAGAATTCTTATGGATTATCAATAAGTTTTTTAAAGATTCTCCTGCTCGCACCTTAAATTATTAAATCCTTAGCCGAACCTCCTATGACAGATCGCTCCGTTTCAGCCTCCACTCCCGCTTCACCTTGCCTTGAAACCGTGGCTGCTACGCACTCCCATCCTGAAGTTTCTGGTTCTTTTGTGCCCTCTGATATCTGCCCAGACCATGTCGTTGCCACCGACGGTAGTCTTGAGTTTGCTCAGCGGCATATTGGGCCTAATGCCAGTGAGGTACAAGAGATGCTGACCGCGCTCGACCTCAACTCGTTAGAACAGCTAACGGCTCAGACTGTACCTGCCGATATTCGGTTACAGGCTCCGCTTCAGCTTCCAGCCGCCCTTAACGAAGATGCAGCTCTGCAATCCCTCAAGGCGATCGCCACTCAGAACCAAATCTTCCGCTCCTATATTGGTTTAGGCTATTCCGGGTGCATTACGCCCCCAGTCATTCAGCGCAATATTTTAGAGAACCCTGGTTGGTATACACAGTACACCCCCTACCAAGCAGAAATTGCCCAAGGTCGTTTGGAAGCCCTGCTCAACTATCAAACGCTGGTTTGCGATCTCACGGGGATGGAAATTGCCAACGCGTCCTTGCTCGATGAAGGGACTGCTGCGGCTGAAGCCATGACCTTGTGTTTTAAC
>DATNQK010000373.1:0-2001 GCA_036704065.1 Stenomitos sp. | reverse complement strand
ATAAAGTGCAGCCGTTCCTCCCAATCCCCCTACGCCCGTCACCAAGACCGTGGAAGCTTTGAGTCGTTCTTGTGCCCGTTCGCCAAAACCAGGAAGCATCATCTGGCGGCGATACCGTTCTAGTTCAATCGGAGAAAGGCTAATCACAATACGGCTCCTCGCAATAAGACTGGTGTGTTGCAGCCCCCCTTCACCTACTCCCTACAAGATTCAGGAATTCAGTCCAAGACCTCATTGAGTCATGCAGGAAAAAAAGGGGAGATTTCTAGTGTTCGGGTTAGGTTGAGGTACTGACATCGCGCAGTAGCACCACGTTTTGCGGTTTTTGGCGGAAGACTTTGAACAGTTTTTGCTCCACTGCATTGGAAGACAGGAACACGTCATAAGCTTGCTGCAACGCCGCTTGATACTGTCCTAGACGTTCTGCTTCGGAGGCATCTGTGGCTTGCGCATCGATTGCCGCAACAGCTTGGGCAAATTTTTGCAGGATATGCAAGCGATTCACGCTTACGATTTTGGGATCGTAGGACAACTGAAAAAATTCAAAATATTGTTCTGCATCAACGAGTTTTGCAAATTCGCTCAAAGTTCTGTTCATATTCCGCGCTCCAAGATGGCTAACTGTTTTTTCAGATCGTCAATCTGGCGAAAGATCTCGTAAGTTTGGGCAGCAACCTCCATCAGATTTTGATAGTCGGTGGGCAGTCCTTCGGCCAGATCATGGAGGTCCATTTTCATCTGGCCTGCTTTACTGTTGAGGCGCTTGATCTGCGTTTTAAGATCGTCGGCGCTCAAGTGGCTCGTTTCGGGGGCGGGAGCAACCATGATCGCCTCACAGTTGTCTAACATCAGGGAAACGCTCGGCTAAGGCAATGCCAGATAGAACGAGCTTGTCACCTTCGGTAGCCAGCTTTTCCAAGGAATCGAAGCCGAAGCGTTGCGCGTCGCGCAGGGTACGAGAAACCAACAGCAATCGACCCGAAAAGATCAACGCCCAACCAAACCCTTCATGGCTAAGATCAATCACAACCTGTGAGAGTGCTCCGGTTTTTTCTTCGATGCAAGCCGCGATCGCCCGGTAGAACGCTAAAATTCGACCTTTGGTGAAGGGTTCCACTTCTCCTTCTACTGAGATTTCGCGCTTTTGGGCTTTGGTGACAATGTACGGCTTCAGCAGTAACTCATCAGACCAGTTACGGTAGGTTCCATAGGGATCGTTGGCACGGATTTGCTGGGCGATCGCCTTTAAGAAGGGCGAATCAGCAACAAGGGTCGCGTTATCGGTAATAGCAGTGCTCATACAGGTACTTCTTCCTCGGCTTCTTCTAAATCATCAAACTGGGCTTCGCTTTGGAGTAATGCCTTGCGCAACCAAGGCGGGGGATTGCCATTTAAGGTCGTAACCAGCTTGGCAAGCACATCGCCAATTTCCTGGTCTTCTGATTGCGCCTTCACAGGGGTAATTCTTTTCTTAATCAACCGTGCTGCGGCACTACCGCCAATCGCCGATACATAGACGATGGTGCAGCCGTACAGCGCTTCGATTTTGGGCAGAAGTTTATCCTCGTTGCCATCCTCCTTGAGGTCGCCCTCGAAGGTTAGGGTTTCCAGGAATTGGTAGCCCTCTGTCGTCACCTCGTACACATCAATCTTTTTAGCCCACCCGAAATGGGCATTGATATGGATGCGATCGCTAGTGGTAAACGCAATTTTCATACGCAAATCCTCCTCGGTCATGCAAAAAACAAAACAGGGGTTAGGAGATGGAAATACCCATTCCCTAATGGTGAGATGCGGTGGCCTCCTGCTCTAAAAACAGGTTGCCGATGTCGAACAACAGCTGCATCATGCCGCGATACCCAACTTTGCAGGCTTGGCCATTCCCCAATCGGTCAAAGATCGGGATACACCGACCCGGACAACGACCCGATGATCCCGCACACCCTCGTGCTCAGACCCGGGCTCGTTGTCCACTCGATCTACAACGGCTACTGGTTCTGG
>DATNQK010000372.1:0-11760 GCA_036704065.1 Stenomitos sp. | reverse complement strand
ATACTGCGGATGGGGTTGAGCCAATCCAATTACTTTCTGAACCCGTTTTGGCTGTGCTGCTGCCACGGCTGCACTAACGCCAACAGGAATTGTAAATTCAAACTTTGCGCCCTTGCCTAGAGTACTGATGACTTCTAGGGTGCCCCCCATCAATTCCACAAATTTTCGACTAATAGAAAGACCTAACCCCGTTCCTTGCTCAGATTTACGGCCCACTTCAGTTTGCACAAAGGGTTCAAACAAGGTGGGTAACTCATGAGCAGCAATACCGGGACCACTATCTTCTACCACAAATTTAAGATATAAAATTGAGTCTAAAGAGGTATTGACAACACTTTCAATCTGAACTTCTAAAGAAACGAAGCCGGACTCTGTAAACTTTACTGCATTGCCAAGCAAGTTCAGTAAGACTTGCCGTAATTTCTGTTCATCTGTATTGATATATTGCGGAAGTTCTTTCGCATAATTTGTCTCCAGCGCTAAGTCTTTCAGCCTTGTCCTCAGGCTCAGCATTTCAATGATCGACTCTAATAAATCGTGCAGATTAAAGTCATTCTTGTGAATGCTCAAACGACCTGCTTCGATCTTTGACATATCTAATACATCATTAATCAGCGCCAAAAGGTGTCCACCGCTACGTGTAATAACATCAAGGTTCTCTCTTTGCGGCTTACTGAGGGAATCGTCTCGATTGAGCAGTTGAGCAAAGCCCAGAATTGCATTCATGGGCGTTCTCAATTCATGGCTCATATTTGCTAGAAATGCACTTTTCGCTTGGTTGGCTGCGATCGCTACTTCTCTAGCATTTTCTGCGGCTTGTTTTGCTTCGTCCAACTGTACTGTACGTTCTGCGACTCTGCATTCGAGTAAGCTTAACCAGTCTCTCAGTTGCTCGGCCATCCGATTGAAGGCGTGAGATAACTCTTGCAGTTCGCGAATTCCCTTAATCTGAATGTTTTGCTCTAGGTCTCCACTGGCGATCGCTTGACTCGCGAGATTCAGACGTTGAATAGGTTGGGCAATCCAACGGGAGGTCATCATTCCGACGAGCGTTGCAGTCATTACTGCGGCAAAACACAATAGCACTGTCGTACGATTGTTATCGTGGATCTGTCCCATAAAATCAGATTCAGGGATCGTAACGACAATCAACCAATCCAAACCATAGTTATCTTTCCAAGGAATGACTTTTACAAACTGAGCATTTCCATTCAAATCAAATTTGAGGCTTTCTTTCAGCTTAATTTGATTAAGTTTGACAAATTTTTTCTCTAAAAACCGTGATGTTTTCTGAATATAAACATCATCAGAATCAGCCGCTTTTAAGCGTTGAGTGTGATCGTTTTTAACCAGGTAGCTCAATGCCGAGCCAGAGTTACCAATCAGCATTCCATCCCGTTCAACCACATAAATTCTGCTGTTAGGGCTAATTTGAATGGACTGTAAAAATTGATTAATTCTACTCAACAATAAGTCAACAGATAAAACTCCAATGATCTTATTGTTCTTATCTCGCAAAGGGTATGCAGCAGAAGCTGCAACATATCCAGGAAAACCATCCGCTGTATAGATACGACTCCAAATGGGTCGATTTGCTTTTACCGCTTCAATAAACCAATCATCTGATGGGGCATAATAAGGCGTTGCATCTAATAAACGCTTGCGATTTCCATTTGCATCAGTAGAATAGTTATAATCCTTCCCATCCTTTAACGAGTGCTCTACGATACTAACCCCACTGTTCGGTGGCCATCTCTGGGCAGCAACACCTTCCCCATCGTTTAAATAGTATCCAAGAAAACTGATTGTTTCATATACTTTGAGTTGCTTCCAAAAATAACGCCCTGCACGGTCAAAGTCAGAAATCCCAATAAGATTCGTATTCAATGCATCCACTGAAATCTTAGCAATTTGGTGTGGAAGTACTAAATAAGTATCTAAGTGCTGGTTAACACGAGCAGAGACTTCATCAGTCAACTTTTCAGCTAGAGCATTGGTTGAAAGCTGTGCATTTCTAAAGGATAAATATCCAACTAAACTAACAGCAGTAAAAATTTGAATTAAAAAAGGAAAAACGAG
Source organism: Stenomitos sp. (assembly GCA_036704065.1). Classification (GTDB taxonomy): domain Bacteria; phylum Cyanobacteriota; class Cyanobacteriia; order Thermosynechococcales; family Thermosynechococcaceae; genus JAAURS01. The sequence goes on along the minus strand of DATNQK010000372.1, from coordinate 9,681 downwards.
CAAGGAGCTGAGAGGAACATCCTTGTAAAACAACTTCAAAAAGCGGCCGACATTCATTTAATTTTAAAGTTTTATATATAAGAATAATAAGACTAACAGCTTAACTCACATCTGCAATCCACTTAGAGGGACAGAACAAGAATATATCAGCAAAATCAAGTATACAAAGAAAAACGATATCTAGGCAATATTATTTTGCGAGACAAGAAATATATTTTTTCAATATATTTCCATCGACTAATGGACAACTAATTTCACTACCATACAACCCTGAAGTAGTATTTTGGGAATCAAATGTTTGTTGACCACTCAACCATACTTCAAGTCTAGTTTTTCCGCCAAATACTTCCTCCGAGATATGCTTTTTAAATGGCTTTAACCAATTTTCTTGGGTAGATACCTTGTTCTTCCAAAATTCATAGTCAACTATTTCAATAGTATTTCCTATAAAATTAAGATCCTCAATAACCTGGCAAAGATCTCTTGAGTTAGGATTAACTAAATGAAAAGCTTTGCCTAAGGATTTTTCTCTAAGAGACAAATAAACAATTGCTTTGGCAACATAATCTACAGGTGTCATGTCTAACATTAAATCTGTAGCTGGAGCAATTTTCAGTTGTGTAAAGCTACCAAGCAAACGGCTGAGTAAATCTCCTGTGTTGCAAAGCCCCGTTCGATGGTCCCCAGCAACCATGCCAGGACGATAAATACAAACTGGCCCCCCTTGATTAGCTAATTCTATCAACAATCGCTCTGCCACCCACTTGCTTTGAGCATAACCCCCAGCCATGCCATGACCTTGAACGATAGAATCATCTTCATAAATTGTTGAAGCCCCTGTGGAGATTAGAGACTCAAACACATCTAAAGTTGAAGTATAGTGAACAGTCTTTATTCTATTATGATTTGCAAATTGAATGATGGATTTTGTGCCTAAGACATTTACACTTTTGAGAGCTGAATAGGGATGCAATAAATTAACATTGGCCGCCCCGTGATAGATAGTATCAATTATCTCTGATAGCTCATCAAACTCTCTCTTAGGTAGACCTAGTAATAGTTGAGAAATATCCCCAATCACAGGTATAACCCTTGAAAAAGGAAATCTAAAGTCAGGGAAATACCGTTCTAGAGAATGTCGCAATCTTTGATAAGCTTGCGTTTTTGAATCAGCACGCACTAGACAGTAAATTATGGCATCAGTTTGTTGCAATAGTTCATACAGTAAAAATGTACCAACAAACCCTGTAGCTCCGGTCAATAGAATAGCTTTTGGCGTAACACAAAATTGCGATTCTGGGGCATCAAACTTATAAGATTCATCAAGAAACGCTTCTGAATCTAGCTGCTCTAATGTCATGAATTCGGTTGACTTCAAACTTAAAAGGCTTGATTTTTGATTAATTTGATTAACAATTCCAGAGATTGTGGGATTTTCAAAAAAACTAGCCAGCGAAAACTCAATTGAATAAGACGACTCAATTTGATTACCCAATTCTATTAGCCTTAACGAATCTCCACCCAATTCCAAAAAACTATCTTTAATACCAACTTCATCGATCTCTAAAATTCTGCTCCAGATTTGAGCCAGCTTTTTTTCTAGATCGGTCTTTGGCGAAACAATTTCTGTACTTAACTTTGCTCGAAAAAAACCTGGGGAAGGTAATGCGCGACGGTCTACTTTGCCACTTGGAGTCAGTGGGAAATCATCCAATACGACAAAAGAGGACGGCAACATATACATTGGAAGCCGTTCTTTAATATAAGATCGCAGTTTTATACTCAAATCCCTATCCATTTTGGATTTTAGAGGATTGTTAGCATACTTATTCCATTCTTCATTATCAAGTTCTGTTGTATATTGTCTCAATTGCAAAAGTGGTGATTTGTTCTGACTCCCAAAAGAAGATTGAGAAGCCTTTGAGTTATCACAGTTTCGTTGAAATAAGAGCTGATACGACCCTTCAGCATCAGATGTTTCCCAACTCACGGTTACTTCATAGGGTAACGTTTGAGAAAACTGCCAAAATTCCTCAGGGTCGACACCCAGAGATTGATCCTCTAAGGTGAACTTCTCCTTCAAAAAGCCAATACTTTCAGAAGGATCTTGACTCTTGATTGTATTTAGAGCATGGAAATATTTCCAAACTCTCTGGTTAGGAACTGAATTTACCTTTAAAGCTTGACACTGCTCTTGTTCAAGAAATTGATAGATTTTTTCAATACTTAGATTTGCTTGCCCCCAATCAATCTCAAGCCATTGTGGATCTGGCACTAGATCTGGCTCTATTTGAAGAACAACATCATACCGAAAGCAAGTTAGCTCATTCAGATGTTGGCCTCGCTTTAACAAGACTTGGACATTGCTAATTTGAGGAAACTTCTTCTTTAGAGCCAAAAAGAAAGTTGGATCAAGGGTTAGTTCTTCTTCGCGGTAGAGGCGATTACAAATATTGTGCAGAAATGTCCGAACAGACGTTTCACTAGTACTATTGGAAAGTTCAACCGCAGCAGCAAATGCTTCTAGAAGTAAGTAATTGCGAATATCTCCAATGAATAAAAACCCTCCAGGTTTTATCACCTGAAGTGCATTCTCAATCACCTTTAACAAATAGTCAGTGCCAGGGAAATACTGAATTACTGAGTTTAAAACAACAACATCAAACGATTGAGGTTCAAAATCTTGTAGTTCATCTGCCCTCTGTTGGCTTAAAGACACCTGCGGCAAATTGATCTCTGAAGAGTCTAACTGTTGTTGGACATATAATAATGCGGTTTCAGAAAAATCAGTACCTACATAAACTTCACATTGAGGTGCAAGCCGAAAGAGAAGTAAACCTGTACCGCAGCCAATCTCTAGTATTTTTTTGGGTTGAAGTTCCTGAATACGGGCAACAGTGTTGTCAACCCACTCCTTCATTTCCTCTTCATTAATTAAGGTGCCTGTATAGCTATTAATCCAACCACTGATATTAAATGTTTTATCCCAAGTGTTGTGAATGGGATTCAGTTGTTCGTTATTGTGAATCTTTTGCCATTGAGTCATTTGTTCGAGATCTAATGGCTCAAGATCGAATTCGCTATAAACCTGCTTGTTATAATTTTGCAAAACATATGCTACTAGGTATTTCTGTCCTGCTTCATCTTCTTTGGCAACAACGAGTGACTCTCTGACTAAAGGATGTTGTGCAAGGACATCTTCAATTTCTCGTAAATCTACTCGAAATCCACGCACTTTAACTTGATGATCGGTACGCTCCAAAAATTCTAGATGTCCATCAGAACGATATTGAACTAAATCTGCTGTTTTATACAGTCTAATTTTTTGGCCATCTTCTGTATGTTTAAAGATAAATTTTTCATTGGTTAATGCTTCTTTATTTAAGTAACCTCTGGCCAAACTCAGACCGCTTAAATAAAGCTCGCCCGGAATATTCTCGCCTACGGGCTGCTGCTCAGAATTTAAAACATACGCTTGAATATTAGATAAAGGTTTGCCAATTGGAATTTGATTCCTTTCATTTGGCACTAAATCTAAAACTGAATAAGGACCTGCAATATCACAAACAGTAGCAACAACTGTAGATTCTGTCGGACCGTAGGTATTCACCAATCTAATGTCTGGACTTGCAAATTTATTCCATTGCTCTAGTGAGCTGACATGAGCACGGTCACCTCCAATAATAACCATGCGAATGCTTTCTGGTATCTTCGCAAATTCCAAGCCAGCACAAAGTTTATGCCAAAACGCCGTTGGCAAATCTAACACCGTGATCTGATAATCGCGGCAAGTACCCAAAAATGTTCCAATTGAATTCAGCATTTCTGGGGTGCGTAGAACCAGCGTTGCACCTTGGGTTAGGGTAATAAAGATTTCTTCAATAGCAGCATCGAAACTGATGGAGGAAAACTGAAGGACGCGATCGCATGCCACAATTCCATAGGCCTGCTGAGCACTCTCAATAAAATTCATCAACGCGCAGTGCTCAATCATTACGCCCTTGGGTTGCCCCGTTGAACCAGAGGTATAAATCACATAGGCCAAATTATGGGCTTCTGCAAGGCGTTGCAGGTTATTTTCTGTTGTAACCGTAGGGGTTAAGCGCTCTGCATCTGTATCTAGGCAAACGACCTGCATCGTATCCGTCGGGACAGAGGTGAGGTAAGCTTGCGTCGTCAGCAATAGCGGAACTTGAGCATCCTGAAGAATGTATGCAATTCGCTCTTTGGGATATGCCGGATCTAGCGGAAGGTAAGCCCCCCCTGCCTTTAAAATTCCCAACAGCGAAATAATTAAGTTGAGCGATCGCTCTAAACAAACGCCGACTAATGTTTCTGGCCCGACGTTTAACGTTCTGAGATAGCACGCTAAAGCGTTCGCTTTTTGGTTGAGCGCTCGATAAGTGAGCTGCTCCGACCCAAACTCTACTGCGATCGCATCGGGTGTTTGACAAACCTGCTCTTCAAACCATTCGTGAACACAAACTCGCATTTTTACCCCCCGTCCAGACTTGTGCATCACTGCAATAATTTAGTTCTCGCTACAGCTAAATAGGGAACTAATTTCGATTAGCTTTCCATATCGTTTTTTCAACGAATTGTTTGTACATTGTTACATGTTTTAAACAAAGGTACGTCTTTCGATGGTTGACAGTCAAGTTTCCTGCCTAACTACTGCTCAGTGAAGACTAACTTTCTTGGGAGGCTTCTATTACTATAGACTGGGAATCTATTTCTTAAGGCAGAAAGCTCAGCTATTCTCTCAAAAATTAAACCTTGAACAGAGAATAATAAGTAGTAACTGCTCGTTTCGACGGCAGACTCTAAACAGAGAAAACCTACAGCGTTACATCACAGCATTGCAGGCTTAATATTTCCCACAACAACTGTCTCCTCTAGGCGAATGGCGAAACGGAATAAAATTTGCTGCTTTTATACTTCCTACGCCAGATAATCTGCTCCCGTCGCCATAAAAAAACCTAGAGGCGCTGTCATTCGCCTCTAGGCCAATTGTGTACACAGAAGTCAGCAGTAGCTACCTAGTGTCCAATCATCCAGGGTCTACCTCCCTCATGGACTCTAGCCTTGGTGCGGGAGGTCGGATCTGCTTCACGCTTTACCCGCTGTGGTTCAGGACTTTCTTTCTTAAACCGTAAGGAACCGGATAGCTGTACAGCAGGGGCTGAAAAAATCCGCCGCGATTGTGTAGAACAGGTAGGACAGGCAGCAGGCACACTGCACTCCGCCATTGTTCGCCAAGCATCGAATACCCCACAGGTATCACAGCGAAATTCATAAAGGGGCATAGGTTGCACTTCCTCTAAACAGGTAGAATATCTTTCTCAAAAATTTCGGTGGGAATGGCCAATGTACAGCAAGCATTGGGAATATCGACAATTCCACTCACACGACCTTCAATCGGCGCGCAGCTTAACAGTAAGTAGGCTTGCTCACCCGTGAAGCCAAATTTTTTCAGATACTCAATGGCATTGAGGCAAGCCCGTCGGTAGGCAATATGCACATCCATGAAATATTGCTTGCCCATTTCATCAACCGAAATTCCTTCGAAAACCAAGTATTCGGAGTAGCGTGGCTCTACAGGGCCGGGCTTAAAGATGGGGTTAACCATGCCGTACTTTTCTACACCGCCTTTGATGATATCGACGTGCAAGTCGATGTAGCCCGACATTTCAATGGCACCGCAGAAGGAAATTTCACCGTCCCCTTGGGAGAAGTGAATATCTCCCATCGATAATTTGGCTCCTTCCACATACACAGGGAAGTAGATCCGCGTGCCACGGGATAGGTTTTTGATATCGCAGTTACCGCCATGTTCGCGGGGTGGAACGGTTCGTGCAGCCTCAGCCGCAACGCGCTCATAGTCTGCCTTGGGCAGGGTTCCCAAGATAGCATTGGTGGGATTGGGAAGCGCCGCTAAGACTGGAGTGTCTCCTGCCAACCCTGTTCCATAGGTGCGTACATCAGGCTGCGAATTTTGCAGTTCTGCTTCCCGTTTGTTCCATTTGGCCAACAATTCATGGGAAGGCGCACATCCAATCAAGCCAGGGTGGGTAATTCCTGCAAATTTAACGCCTGGAATGTGGCGGGAGGAGGTATAAATTCCTTGAAAGTCCCAGATGGCTTTCGCTGGATCGGGGAAGTGATCGGTTAAAAATCCACCGCCGTTCTTTTTGTCAAAGATCCCGGTAAAACCCCATTCATCCCCTTGGAGCGCACCAATATCGAGTAAATCGACGACCAAAATGTCGCCTGGCTGGGCACCGTTGACCCAAATCGGCCCACTCAATACGTGAACAACGGTGAGATCTACATCGCGCACATCATCGGGACTGTCGTTATTCTTGATTTGCCCATCAGTCCAGTCCTTGCACTCTATCCGAAATACCTCGCCTGGATTAACGGACACAACCGCAGGGATATCGGGATGCCAACGGTTATGCCCTGGCAGTTCCTGCTGATCCATCGGTTTGGTGAGATCGACTTTGAAAAGCGTTTTAGGCATGGAGAATTATCCTGAACGAATGTCAAAAAACGGTTAAGAGAATTACAACAAAAACGTTATGGAAGGGCGATCGCCATTGGCCCATTCATCCTGCATCGGGGAAGTCATCTTACAAGCACAAGGCAATGGAGATTTGCTGCAAGGCGATCGCCATCCTCTCGTTCAACTTCGAGCGTTAGAGCTAGGTAACGCACTAACGTCTTTGAGATGTGATTAGGGAAATACACAGCAGGCCGAACCAAACCCAAGAACCCTAATAACCAAGGGCTGCTTACGTTTGCGGCACAACTTTGCAAGCATCGTAACATTGGGCATCTAAACTGCAACAAAGCGAGCAAATGGAACCTTGGTAAACAGGACAGTACGCCATATCATCGCGCTCGTAGTCGTACTCGCAAATCGAGCATTGGGTAAGGCCAGTAATTTCAGCATTGTCGCGGAAGTGAACATCTTCACGAGCGATGTAGTACTTGCCTTTGGTAATCACCGCAATAATGGGAGACAAGATAAAGGCAACGCCCAATGCAATAAAGGTTGAGAAGGCTTGTGGCCCTGGCCCCATGAGGCCAAAGAAGGCAATCACCGAAATCACTGAACCCACCACCATTGAGCCAAACCCAACGGGGTTGAAGTTATACAGGTGAGCACGTTTGAATTCGATATAAGAAGGACTTAGACCCAAGGGTTTATTAACAACCAGATCGGCCACTAATGCGCCAACCCAGGCGATCGCCACATTGGAATAGAAGCCCAGCACCCACAGCAGGACATCGAATACACCCATCAACTGGAGCGTCAAAGCAATGATGAGATGGAATACTAACCAAACCACGCGACCCGGATGGGCATGGGTTAAGCGCGAGAAGAAGTTAGACCAAGATAGGGAACCAGAATAGGCATTGGTGACGTTGATTTTGACCTGAGAGAGAATAACAAAGAAGGTTGCTAACGCCATGTATACAGCGGGGCTAGCAAAAATTTCTTTGAACCCTTCAATGTACATGTGAATGGGTTCATTGGCCTTGGCAATATCCACCCCATGTTGAACAGCGATCGCTGTAAAAAATGCACCAGCCCATTGCTTCCAAGCACCCAGAATCACCCAACCTGGGCCTGCCAGAAGCACAGCCCACCACCACTTGTTTTTGTTTTGGGCGGTCAAGTCAGGCATAAACCGCAGATAGTCCACTTGCTCACCAATTTGAGCAATTAAGGAGAGGGCAACTCCTGCACCAGATGCACAGAGTAGCAGATCAAACCCAGAACCACTGGGAGATTTACCTGCAAAATTCATCCAGGTGGAAATTGCGCTTGGCTCCTTTATCAACACTGCAAACCAAGGTGCAAACATACCCAACAGCCAAATCGGCTGCGTCCACACTTGCATCTGCGCCAATAGCGTCATCCCAAAGACCACCAGTGGGAAAATAGCCAAGGTACACAGCACATAACCCCAAGCTAAGGGCAAGCCAAAATAGATTTCAATGGCCTGGGCCATAATCGCCCCTTCCAGGGCAAAAAAGATAAAACAGAACGATGCATAAATAACTGAAGTCAGCGTCGAGCCGATATAGCCAAACCCTGCCCCCCGAGTCAACAAATCCATGTCAATGTTGTAGCGGGCGGCATAGTAAGAAATCGGAACGCCTGTGGAAAAGATAATGACTGCTGAAATAAAGATGGCCCAGAAGGAGTTTGTAAATCCTGAACTAATGGCGATGGAACCACCAATTGCAAAGTCGGCCAGGTAGGAAATCCCACCTAATGCGGTGTTGGCTACGGTAAATTCCGACCAACGACGGAAAGATTTAGGGGCGTAGCGTAAGGAATAATCTTCTAACGTCTCGTTGACCACCCAGGAATGATAATGTCGCTTCGACTTTTCGAGCCGCTCCGTTGCTAACTGACTCCTACTCATAGGTTGCTCTCAGCCTCCTTAAGAATCAAGACAGGGAATATCAAATCATTGGGCTTTATGGCTTTAGCCCTAGGGAAATTCATGACATCGAGCAGGTGTGGCAATCCTATTGGGCTAACACAGCATCACCTCCTTTCCGGCTGCGGCACAGAACGTTAATGGGAGTGGGCATGAGCACGCGTATGCAGATGTACTTGAGGCAAAACGAGGTACAACTGCTCTGGGCTGTTTTCCAGCAATGAAACGGTTGTCGTGTCTGGAATTGGTAATCCTTCGGCTTGCAAGACAGCTTTTGGATTGGCCTGTAGCTGAGCTTTGAAGGACGGATCTTCTCTGGCTCGCAGGACAATGCGCGATCGCATTGAACGTTGCGGGTGAACGTTCCCGAGAGAGTCCCGCATCTGCTGTGCTTCCGCATCTGTAAGCATCGGCAACACAAACAAAACTTCTCCCGCTCGGCTTTCTAAAACAGACACGTTTTGGGTAGCAGGAATTTCTACAGATAATTCGCGCAACACAGTTTGGGGATGGGTCAGTAAGCGGTTGCGGAATTCAGGTTCTCGCAAAGCTTTTGCAATGACGTCTGTAAGTTGCATCAGTTACACCAGAGAAGGAATAGAAGAAGGAGAGGTCAGGTTTAGCGGGGCCAAATTTTCTTGACGCTGAGACTGGAGAATCTCTAAAACGCGCAACCTGACCTGATACTCCTTGCGGCAGGTGCGCGGAGTATCACGGATGATCAGCTTGAGAGCACTTGCTAAACTGGCAACTGCTCTTGCTTCGGAATAGCCTTCTTCAACGGCCCGCTGCACGGCACTTTGATCCGCAGCCGTCGCAGCACGCAATGCTTGTTCGCCTTGCACATACTGGTAGATGCGGTATCCTGCCAAACCTGCCACTGCAAGGGTTGTGGCAACCCCAACCAGGTTTTGTGACAAAAGCTCCAGCAGTAGCCCTGCAAATCCAATCTGCATCACCCGTATATCGCGACCCAGAGATTCACGACCCGCGCTGTGGAGTCGTGCAGTCACATGCCAGAACAAGAGGTTGCGTTGGTCAAGGGTAAGTGTTTGCCAGCGCTGAAAGTGAATCTGAATTTCTGAGGTTTGGCTGTTCTTAGAGGAAGTAGTTATCCAATCACAATGACGACTTTCTGCTGGAACAATGGCCACATGCCCTTGCGCAGAGATAGGTAATAGCTCACTTAGGCGCTGCATTTCGGTCGCTGTGAACCCAGCAG
>DATNQK010000371.1:0-7359 GCA_036704065.1 Stenomitos sp. | reverse complement strand
CGATGAATTCACACCTCTAACCACAGTGACTCCGTGTAATTACCGCTTTGTGTCAGGATAAGTTGGGGACGACTTTACTACTTTGACCGTTCCTTGTACAGCGTCGCTATGATTCTACACAATTCAAGGAACATCAGTCGTTGCATGCGGTCTATTCCCTATTCCTGTTCCCTACCTTAGAGCCAAGATTATGCAAGCTGTCATCATTGCGGGTGGAAAAGGTACACGGCTTGCGCCGCTCACTTATCGCAGCCCTAAACCTATGTTGCCCCTTCTAGACCGTCCTTTCCTCACCTGGATGGTAGATCGTTGTCGAGAAGCGGGAATTACAGACATTTTGATGAACGTGCAATATCACGCCTCACAAATTCAAGATTATTTTGGGGATGGCAAAAACTTTGGGGTCCAAATTCGCTACATCTTAGAGGACGAACCCTTAGATACTGCTGGGGCCATGAAGTTGGCAGAGCCTTACTTTAGCGGCGCACCCCTGGTTGTTTTTAACGCAGATATTCTCACCGACTTAGATCTCAAAGCGCTCATCCGCACCCATCTGGATACCCAAGCCGATGCGACACTCACCCTGACGCGGGTAGAGGACCCCACGGCTTTTGGCTTGGTGGAACTCAAGGATTGTCCATCTGGAGAACAGTGGCCTGATCAGGCACGTCCGATTCAAGCATTTCGCGAAAAGCCGACGGCTGAAGAGGCGGCACAGTTAGGGATCGATACGGTCAATGCTGGGACTTATATCTTAAATGCCGATTTATTTCGAGACTATCCAGAAAATCAGCCGTTGAGCTTTGAGCGACGAGTGTTCCCTGATTTATTGGCGAAGGGTAAGCGTGTTTCTGGGTTTATTTGGGACGGCTATTGGCTAGACTTAGGCACCCATGCCAAATATATGCAGGGCCAATTTGATATGTTGCGGGGTCAGATGCCGTGTTGCCTCACAGATGCGGATGAGGTGCAACCTTCGGTTTGGGTCGAGCGATCTGCTCAGGTAGACGCACAAGCTCACCTGGAGGGGCCTTGCTACATTGGAGCCAACGCCAAGCTGGGTGCAGACGCCCAAATTGGCGCAGGCACTATTATTGGGCCGCATTCTTTTGTGAACTGCGCGATCGCCCCAGGATGTTATGGCCCTGGCACTTTAGCTGTTTAATTTGCTCAAGATTTGCGCTTAGTAAGTACAGCTTAAGCACTTGCAGCGTTTACGATTCGCGTTAGACTGAAATCAACTTGGGGGAGTGTTGAAAAGCGATTTTTTTGGAAATTTTATCTGCGATTTTGCGTCCATTCCCGTATGAAGATGTCTTTGACCTTGCAGGGGAGCACTTTGACAGCACCCTCATCTCAACAAGCTGCAAAAACGGTTCGAGCACCTTACCCTAACTATAAAGTAATTGTCCTGGACGACGATTTTAATACGTTTGAGCATGTCGCTCATTGCCTGGTGACTTATATTCCACATATGACACCCGATCAGGCGTGGACGCTCACCAACCAAGTTCACTTTGAAGGGTTAGCCATTGTTTGGGTGGGGCCGCAAGAACAGGCTGAGTTGTACCATGAGCAGTTACAACGGGCGGGGTTAACGATGGCTCCGTTAGAAGCAGCGTAGCAGTGCGGTTGAGTTAGGATTCGTTGTCTGTGGATAAGGATTGGCAGCAGGAAGGGGCTGTTCGGTTTCAGGTCGGCAATGCCTTCTTCCGGCAGGCTAGTCGTGTTGGTCGAGATTTGGGGGTGCTTGCTGCCACGCTGTATCGTCAGCAGCGGGGGCAACTTCAGGTGCTCGATGGTATGAGTGGATGCGGGGTGCGATCGCTACGGTATGCCCAAGAAGCCCAAGCCGATTGTGTATGGGCTAATGAAGCCAATCCAGATGTGGCAGCGGTTTTACAGCACAATCTTGCGACTCAACTTTCTGCTTCGCAATTCCAGGTCACGATTGGTTCGGCGAAGCAAGTACTAGCACGGTGTCTGGCACAGCCACGCTACTTTGACTTAATCGATTTAGATGCGTTTGGCAGTCCGAGTGCGGAGGTGGGGTTGGCCCTTCAGGTGACGCGCAAGGGTGGGTTGCTATATGTCACTGGCACTGACAGTCGTACCTATGCAGGGCACAATCCGGCGGCGAGTTTACGGCAGTGTGGGGCTTATGCGCGATCGCATCCTGCGGTCCATGAGCAGGGGTTACGGCTTTTGCTGGGTAATACGCTACAGCAAGCGTTGTTTCAAGGTTGGGCGATCGCACCTGTGTTTTCGTTGTTTTACGGGCAAACCTATCGCATTATGGTGCGATTGATTAAAGCGTTGCCTTGCGTGGAAGACCAATATGGGTTTATTGGCCACTGTCACGGTTGCGGCCATTTTGAAACGGTGCATTGGCGCGGTTTAAGCCGAGCGATGTGCCACTCTCATTCTGAACCTCTGCCACTGACGCTGAGTGGCCCCATGTGGTTAGGGCCGCTGCATGATCCGCTATTTTTAGCAGAGATGGCTCAACTGGCCCAGGAGTGGCATTGGCTGGAACAACAAAAGTTGCTGGCCACAATGATTGCCGAGGTTCCTTTTCCGCCTTATTTTTTTACGCTTGCGGAGATTGGGCGACGCAGCAAGTTAGATATTCCGAAGCGAGAGGCTTTGATTGCAGCTCTACAGGAAGCAGGTTATCAAGCGACTGCAACCCACATTGAAGCACAAGCACTGAAAACAGATGCATCTTTCCACGATTGTCTTGCGGTAGCGGCACAGTTACAGCGCTAAATTCATTTCGCTGGTCTGATATAAAGCAAACGATTCAAGTCTTACTCTAGTAGCCAAGCAAACAATTCTTTGATGGTAAGTTTTAACTCACTTGCAAATAGAGGAACAGGAACAACGCAATTTGGCTCATCCAATACTTCAGGCTCGTGTTTAGGGCGATAGACAAAAACCGTTTGTTCATCTGGATCAATTAACCAACCCATTTCGGTTCCATGCTGCAAACTATGCAGAATATTCTTTGTAACTTTTGTTTGGCTTTGATCAGGCGACAGGATTTCAATTGTCCAATCTGGTGCGACAGGAAATGTGTTGGCAACTTCCCCATTTGCATCACGAGGGATTCGGTTCCAAAGGAAGACTGCAATATCAGGAACAGTTGAACGACCACCAAAGGTACAGCGTAGCTCAGGAAATGCACGAGCAATACGGTTAGGCTTGACCACCCGATTAATTGCAGGAACAAGTTCTCCTTGAATGACGCTATGTTTACCCTGAGGCATTGGCTTCTGAATAACTTGCCCATCAATATATTCACCAGCAGGTTTTGTTTCTGGCAATTGCAAAAACTCTGCCAAAGTCAGCATTTTAGGTGGTGTTTGTACCATTTAGGTTTACCCCTCTACATGCCAGCTCAAAAACTAATCACTATTCTATCTATAAATTAAGTAATGCATGCTTTCGCAACGGGTAGTAACAGCATGACTTAATCTTGAAAACTAGATAGGTAAGCTCTATTTGCTGTCATGCTCTACAATCCTAGCAAGCCAATAACCTTAAGTTAATTAGACACTAAGCACCCCTCAGCCATCTTCTAAGGAAAACAACTTCTTCGTGTACAGCAAAATATTAACTATCATCAGTTCCTCTTCTATTTCCAAATATTTATTCTCCCCAAGAAGTGCATGCACGTAAAGGAAGACTCACAACCGAGTTGTTATACACATCGATTGCATAAATACTCTTAAAATTGGATTTAATAGACTTCTCTATCTGTATATATCTAAAAATATAAGCCCAATCAAGAATAGTCAGCTTTTTTTCTGGCTGAACATTGACAACAAGTATACAAGGAGCCGGATATTCCTTTCTCGATTTTGCTTTAATACGATTAATAATACATGCAACCAATCGATTAACATGGGTTCCAGCTTCTTGCACTTCAGGCTGAGATAGAATAGGAGATGCCCTTTTACCTTTTCTAAAAATATTCTCTCCTCCAAAAACAACACCATTTTTCTGAAGGGCTTCTCGCTTCAAATAATCTTTTGACGAGACAGCGGTTGTTACCTCCACAAAATATTCAGACTCATAAAAACCTAGATCGACTGGTTTTCCTTTCAGTCTTATCTTGCCATCGCGAGGTTCTGAATCGTTAAACCAAACTACTTCCACCTCCAGCTCAGGTGTTCTTAAATATTGAGTTAAGAGTGCAATTGGAAGTATTTCTTCTATCAACTGTTTCGTTGAGCCAGAAAGACTAAAATAATCTTCATCCGTAAGCACTAATGCTTCCTTGTAAGCAGCCTTTGAAAACTCAAAAGAATCTATATAGTTACTTGAGAACTTGGAAAGATCCATCAAAAGCCTCTACAGACAATTACCATTTGAAAAAATTTTTATTTGACATTCTCCTATAAAATATCATCTAAGTAAATGCTTTGTAATACTTTTATCAAGAGATGCCGAGATTTGTGTCACAAACCATTTCCAAATGGGAAATCATTGTGGCAAGTCGAATCTTAAGAATCTTCCTGCCTTCAGCACTTTTATAAAAAAATGCACTCCATCATTGGATAATGAACCTTATGATCGCCTCTTAAACTCTTCAGGCTATAGCTCAATTTAATTAATAAAATAAACTTAATAATTTCAGCTTAAAATTGACTTATGCACAAGATGCATTAATAAACTAATAAATTAGATATAAGCACAATAGCACTTCAGAAAAGAGGATTTTAGGTCGCAGAATACAAAGAAAACTACATTCGTCTAGAACAAAAAATAATTGAGAAGCTACTGTGTCTATCTAAACAAATAAGAGAAACAATAAAACATAAAGAGGAACATTAAAATAGTAGCTGTCGGAGAAAAAATCATCCAACTTATCAAAACTGGATGTAACCGCGTAACTCTCTACTTATATTTACATTTTTACACTCAGCCTCCGGGCAGTTTGTTGATCGCCCAGAGACCGATTTACTTTTGCTGAGGCCCAAAGCGCTAGATCAGCTTAACGGTTTTGAGCGCGTAGTACAGCGTTACCGCCAAACCAATAAATCCGCCCGTTAAAACAACGTATGCAACTAAACCGCCCATAAATGTACTCCGCAACAAACAACGTACAGTATTCTCTAGGATACAGGTCTTTGAGGCGTTACAGGGTCTGCGCTCTAGGCGATCGCCTCCAGATAAGCATTCAAATCCTCAATCAAGCGGGTTAGTTCAGCCTCAGTCGTCAAACGAATCCGCTCATCGCGAATCGTCAGCAACACTTTGGCCGCAAACGGGCTGGGCCAAATATTAGGATTGCAAAAACATTCTAAAAACACATCGCCGCTGTGCCGATATTCCATCGAAGGATGCGGTTGAGCAGGCGAGCCAGGTGGTCTGCTGGCAACCGCTTTAAGATGCTGCATCAAATCAGCGATCGCCGTTTTCAAATCTTCAGCAGCCGTAGCGCTAAAGCTAAATCGCACAGAGCCTTCGACTAAGTTAAGCGTTAAAGGAGCAGAGGTCATGGGTCTTAAGGGCTAAAATCGGGGCTAGAATGAACACCGTTTTTCAATCGTACCTAGGCTAGGGAATGCCTAATTAAAACCAAGGTACGGCAGAACAGCTAAAAGCAAAATCAGGAGCATGGCAAAGCGTGCCGTTCAATCAAGGTTGGCAATATCAAGAACAAGTGCAGCCTGCGGCTGTGGGGCTAACCTTATTGCAGTACTATTGCCAACGGTATCACCATTCAACCCGTCAGGAATGGCAAGCCAGAATTGAAGCCGGACAAGTCTTGCTCAACGGCACACCCGCAACGGCTGATGTGATACTGCAAGCAGGGCAAGAACTGACCTATTGTCGTCCCCCTTGGCAAGAGCCAGATGTACCCCTCACCTTTGAAGTGCTGTATGCAGATGCAGATGTACTAGCGATCGCCAAACCCTCTGGATTACCCGTCCTGCCAGGGGGTGGGTTCCTAGAACATACACTGCTGCGACTCCTACAAAAACACTATCCCCAAGACTCCCCCGTACCCATTCATCGACTAGGGCGTGGCACATCAGGCGTCATGTTGTTGGCGCGATCGCCCTTGGCCAGAGCCAGCCTTAGCCAACAATTGCGAGATCGCCGCATCACAAAAATCTATCGCGCCTTAATGGGAACAGGGCCGCTACCCGACACCTTTACCGTGACACAGCCCATTGGTAAAATTCCCTACCCTGCGTTGGGCTATGTGTACGGGACAACCTCAGAAGGTGCCTTTGCCCAGAGCCATTTTCGAGTCTTAGAACGCAGACCCGAGGCAATCCTGGCAGCCGTCGAAATTCCCACAGGGCGACCCCATCAGATTCGAATCCATGCCGCAGTGGCAGGGTATCCACTTATCGGCGATCCCCTCTACGTTGCAGGGGGAGTGCCTGGTACAACCGTGGATGGTGTGTCGCAGCCCGTCCCAGGCGATTGTGGCTATTGGCTCCATGCCCATACCGTGACCTTTCACCATCCCCGCACAGACGAAGCTATCCAACTCACTTGTGCGCCGCCAGAGATTTTAAGCACCCTTGAGGACACCCAGTGTTCGCGATAGGATGAGAGCGAACAACGGCACTCTTATCATTTCCAACCGTTGCCTATCAGAACTTGGGCTACTTTCAACAACAGTTTGAGGTGTTCTCGCCAAGCTACCTCAACAAGCTAAAGCTGCGGATTTTGGCGTCTCAATATTTTGCAGTCAATAACCTCAACCGCGATTTTATCAATACCAAAGGGTTTTCGGTGGTCTTCCGGCGATCGCATCTAGCAAGCGTCACCGAGCAGTTTCCGTTTTTTGCGCGTTACTTAGAAGCAGCGTTATTGCCCGATTGCAATGCGTTCTACCTCAATCCCTTATTGCTACAAATGGGATCGCGAGTCGATCCACATATTGATCGCTCGTTGCGGTCTTATTGCAAAACCATCGAACCGCCCGCAATGGTCAGCGTGTTGTATGTCAAGGTCCCCTCAGACCTAGAGGGAGGCGAACTCGTGCTGCGATCGCGCCAGCGCCAAGTCGGCTGTATTCGCCCCAAAGTCAACTCACTGGTTTGGTTTCAGGGCGATTTAACACATTCCGTCAATGCAGTCGCCAATAAAGGCGATCGCCTCAGCTTGGTATGCGAACAGTATTCTCTAGAAGAACACCAACTAGAGGAGATTCCAGAATTTAAGCTGGAGTCTAGAGTAATACGCCGTTAACGCTAGAGGGATCCAGTGGCAGATTGCCTTAGCGCACAGCCGATCGGGTAAAGCTGGGCAGGTCAATCCGCATCGCATTGCGTTCATCGGCCTCAGACTGAGACACCTGAGACGCAGCATGACGACCTTCGCCAGACACAG
>DATNQK010000370.1:0-44146 GCA_036704065.1 Stenomitos sp. | reverse complement strand
GATCGGCAATCCATTCAAACTCAGTGGGGTTAATCATAAACCCGAGTTCAAGCAAGACTGCGGGGGTAATGGCAGGGCGCGTCAATGCCAAGTTATTCCAATACACGCCATAGGAAGGTCGGTGCAACGTTCGCACTAAATAATCGTGCAAAAATACAGCCAAATCCTGGGCTTGAGGATGGTACCAAAAGGTACTCACCCCTTGAGTTCGCCAAGCATCGCCATTGTCGGGGAGGGCATTGTAGTGCAGACTCAGCGCTAAAGTGGGTACTTCTTTTTCAATGCGTTTGACACGATCAGCAGGGTAGAGATCTTCGTCTCCTTCACGGGTCATGATCACTCGTGCTCCCTTGCGTTCTAATTCTTGACGCAAGAGCTTGCTAACGGTCAAGGTGACGTCCTTTTCGGGGTATCCAGTTGGCCCTACAGACCCTAAATCATTGGCACTACCATGTCCAGGATCAAGCAGAATAGAGGTTCCTGCTAGGGGCATTTGTTTGGAACCAAGGGAGGGTGGATGGCGTAATGAAAGCACGAGCGTTGTACCTTCGTAGCGCAAACGATAGCCCCACTGGTGCTTAGACTTTAGTTTCAATCGATACTCAACTTGACCAGGCGATCGCTGTTGCCAATCCAAGCGCGATAAGACGGGTCCGGGTGTTTGAGCAATCGTATCGGTTTGAGCAGTTGTATTAAACAGTGTCAACCGGAATTCATCGTCGTTCTGTTGAACCGTAATTGGGACAGGTACTTGAAGTGGAAATAAAACATCGGTTCGATCCGCCAAGGTTTTAACCCGTACACTCCGAATCAGCGATCGCGGCATCGAGCCATTAACGACAGGTTTCGTTTCGCTTTGCTTAATCCAGCCCCCATAATCTAATCGGAGCCACTCACCATCGCGCCCTGTGACTTGAGCACGTGTTCCTTGGGGCAGGGGTGTCAGCCTAGAGTAGTCCGTACTAGGACCTGAGCGCGCAGTACCCTGTTCGCTAGTGACTTCAACCACTTGAATAGACTGAGGAGAAAGAATAGAGATCGGCCCTGCTCCTTGCTGAGAAATAGTGGTCTTCCCCTGCTTGAAATAAAAGGTTGGTTTGCCTAAATCACTCGGAACTGCAAAGGTTGTGCAGCCTTGGTAGAGCATCGTGGATGGGGCGGCTGCGATGGGATTACTCGTCTGGGTTAAAACCGCAGCGTTGGCAGGAAGGTCGAAAGCCTGTGGTTGTGCCAGCAAGTCGATGGTTTGTTGAGCTACCTGTACGGATACTTGAGCTTTGGGTAAGGCGATCGCCTTGAAACAAATAGGTTCATTCGGGAGTCTAACAAGATTGACCGCAGGCTCGATAGAACCTGTAACGAAGCCAACGTTCTGAGGAGGTGCAGTTAAAGTAGGGAGACGGTTTACCGTGAGAGTAATACTTTCTTCCCTGTAGCGCAGTGAAAAGATATTCTTCCCAATTTTCAACGGAACAGTAGGAGCAAAATGTCCTGATACAGAACGCTCTTGGATTCGTTCACCATTGAGGACGACATCTCCGTTGGATGGTGCGGTTCCAATCAAGAAGATGCGATCAGCAGTGGTCTCGTAGTCGGCACGAGGATAGACTACCTTTAAATTCATTTGGTCTGCCATAACTGGCTTACAGAATAGCAGTCCTAATATCCCTACCGATAACCATTGCTTCATAACTAATCAATAAAAGTATAGCCACATATGAATGTACCTCCATGAGAGGTGGATGTACATTCGTCTCACGCCAAGATCTCAGTTGAAGCCTTAATTTTCTAGATAATCAAGAGCGAAGGGATAATAAGGAAGATGATATAAATATGTATGGACAAGGAAGATGCTTTGGATTGATAAAGACCTTTCTCAAGCAGAGCAACCTGGTAGATTTGATTTAAAAAAACATCAAAACATAAGCTGAGTCTAGAAGTATTAGTACTACACTTAGGTTCTCATTTGTTAGAAGTACTTTACTGAGGAAGAGGATGGACAATCTATCTATACACTTGTGGCAAGGGTTTAGTTAGAGCGTCAGAAGACCTAAGTCAAGGGACTTGGCTTTAGAACATCTTTAAAGGCTATCCATACTAACGTGCTTGATGAAAGAAGGGTCAGGGAAAAAAGAGCATCAAATTACATGAAAAAACAAATCTAAAACTGTGTCCCTAAATACGATTTCAAGTTTGCCTCTACTTTTACTGTCTATTTATCCCCTGAAATTGACATAAACTGCCTGTATAAGGTACATTACTTAAACAATAGGGGAAAGCTGTAGGAGCATTCCTCCGCAAGGGCGGTATGTTTTGTTCATCACTTTGAACGTAACGCTCTAGTTCTTTGATTTAAAGAAATAACGCTAAGTTCTAAAAAAGAATTTAGTAAATAATGGAAGCTTTTGAGAGTGCATGACTAGCTTTGTTCGATAGGCTAGTCTGTGTTCGTTCAAGAAAAAAAGCATATAGATGTGTTTTCCTCATTACATGTGAGACAGTTCCTTTCAAGAGACTGTTTCTGTGGCTATCTACATATGACAAGCCCTTAGTTTCTAGTGATCATTAAAAGATCAAATATATAAGATCAACAGACTGATAAAGATTGCCATAAAACATGCATTGACAGGTTTTTGTCCATAGATTTACGTCAAAAGATAGATGTAGCTTCCTTTCATAATTGAGTACGCTGAACTAGCGAATTGAGTATTTCATCAATTCGCAATAGATTAACCTAACCCGATCTACTTTCATGAAGGAATCTATTTTTTATAGACAAAGAGAAAAATGAAAGAATTCCTGTTAAGCAAAAAATATGCATGCGTAAAGCCGTAAAAATATTTTTGGACGGCTGGGAAATTCAAACCTATTTTTCTAATAGAGATTGACCAATTTGATTGGTTGAGTAGACACCTGTGAGTGCACTTAATCAATAAAAATAGATAGGATAAAAGTGTCAAAAAATAATGCGATAAAAGCAGTATGCTAATAAGCATTTGCTTAATTAAATTGATATAAGAATTGCCGCTCAGTAGTTCTTATATAAGAATAAAAACATTTCAGAAACTTTAGTTGTTTATATGTTGTTCAAAGTTGAAAGTCAGTTAGATCAAATAATCATTGATGACTGAGGCAGAAAATGAGTGAAGGTCAAAAGTTTATTACCTTTAAAGTTTCCTTGCTTGAGCTTGAGGCATTAGAGACGTATTGCGATAAAACCGAAAGAACTAAAACTGATGTTTTAAGAGAGTTGATCAGAAGCCTTGAAACATTTTCACTCTTAAGCCTCAAGGAAAACCCTGAAACTTACTCGCATGGAGCTAACAAGAACTAGGCTTTGCAAACTTAAGTTTCTATTAAATAGAAATTTATAAAAAAGGTCATTTAAATTATGACGAAAAACCAAGAACTAAAAGATTTATATTCCGTATATAATTCACCCTATAAGATTGAAGACTTAGAGGATGTAAATGAGCCAAATGAAAGAGAAAGCTCGTGGAGGCAATACTTATTCTTATTGATTGCATCAAACATCATTATTTGGATTACTGCTTTAGCATATCTAAAAATTTCGCCTCGACTGTATACGAGTCAATGGACAGCAATTTTACCCTCAGTTGCTTCGAATACAAGCGTTAATCTTCCAGGAATTGGGAATACATCAACAGAACAGAACTCTCCATACAGTGATCTCTCTCAAGATCCTAGAGAGAACTATAAACTCTTGGCTAGTAGTAAAGCAGTCTTGCAAATGGCGGCAAAATCTCTAAACTTGTCTGTAGAAGAATTTGGTCTTCCTAAGATAAAAAATATAGAAAATACTACATTAATGAGCATTGAGCTAGAGGGAAAAACACCTACTCAAGCACAAAATAAAGCAAATGCTCTATACAGAGCACTTGAATCAGTCCTTAATAAACTAAGGGCTAGAGAGACAATTAAGCAAGACGAAGAATTTCAAAGTGCATTAGCGAGAACCAGAGCAAAGCTTTCACTTGCTCAGAATAGGCTTTCAGCCTTTAAGCTCTCATCTGGAATTGTATCTGGAGATCAAGTAGGGCAGCTTACTGCAAGTATAGAGAATCTGCGTAATCAGAAAGCAGGTATTCTCTCTCAATGGAAGCAAACTTCTGCCCAATTAGGTCAGTTGTCTTCAACCATTAATATTTCATCAAGGGATGCAGCGAATGCATTTGCACTACAGGCAGACCCACAGTTTCAACAGAATTTGAAAGATTATAGCGAAGCTAGCTCAAACTTATCGATTTTAAATTCGCAGTATGCGCCAAGTCATCCTGTCATTGCTAATGAGACTGCTAAGCGTAATGCAGCTCAAGCTTCACTCTTACAAAGGAGTAAAACCCTTTTAGGCCAAGAAATAAATCTCAAGAATCTTGAACATCTTAATTTAAGAAATGGTGCCGCTTCAACTGAATCAGGAGCTCGAGAAGATTTATTTAAGCAGCTAATCACGACTCAAGTAACACAAAAAGGGTTATTAGATCAAGCTCGTGAATTAGATAACCAGATTACATTAAATGAAAACCGACTAGCAACTCTTGCTCAAAAAGAGGCAAAACTTGAAGAATTAACCAGAGACGTGAAAATCTCTGAGGCAGTTTTTTCATCTGCATTAGCAAAATTAGACATTGGCAAAGTGAATCCTTTAACTGCTTACCCAAGGATTCAACTGTTTACAGATCCTAGTTTTCCAGATAGACCAAGTTCCCCTAAAACGCTATTTGTTTTGCTAGGTGCTTGTGTAGGATCTATTTTAGTCTCCACTGGTATTGCCTTTTTGTGGCTTAAAGACGGAAAACACCAGGATGATAGAAATGAAGTTTACAGAACTAAATCTCTTTTAGAGCGCGATGAAGGAGGGAGTTATGTTCAGTTGGATCCAAGTAACACCAAAAAAATTGGATTAAAAGCGAATGGTAGTACATTTGCAAACTTAGGTAATTATGGAGCATCAAGAACAAATCAGTTTCCTGTATTTTTAATGCCTTATGAACATTTATCTCCTAAAGGATCGAATCCTAATTTGCAAAATAATAATGAAATTTAGAAGAGTTTAAATTGTAAAAATAATATGTTGAATGTATATGTGTGAATAAAAATGGTTCTCTTTAAAGATGAAAGGAATGTTTGTGCATCAAAAAAAGTTTCAAAAGTAATAAAGCCTGAAAATATTGAAGAAAAAATTGTATGGTTTTCCATTGTTGGAACCTATATATATTATCCATTAGGAGCATTGTATTTTATCGGTCCAATTTGTGGATATGTTCTGTTGTTTATATTAGTTATTAGGTGGTTTAAGCAAGTACAACAATCGAAAATACCTAATTCTGAAAAAATTCAAATCCCTGTAGTGACTTGGATCTGGGTAGTTGGGATGCTGATTGAATTACTTGCTTTAGTAATGGGCCACATGGATTGGGAGCTTGGCCTATCACAGCTAGTGAAGTCAACCTTTGGTTGGGCAAAGGGTTGGGCATTGCTTGCAATATTTCCGTTAGCCGGAAGCCTGAAGATTAGACCTTGTTTAATTTACAGGGCTGTATCAATTTTATGTGTACAAACTTTAATAATTGCACCATTTCTAGTGGCTTTTTCTTTTTTAAAAATCAACATAAATTATGTTTCTATTTTAAATAAGTTGGGAGGCGCGGGGGATATATTTTTTCAAGTTCAATTGTATGACTTGCATGAGCAAGAAGGTGAAATTAGATTTCCTTTTTTTACTCCATGGAGCCCAGCTTTAGGCTTGCTTGGAAATATATATTTTCCTTTAGTCTTCAAAGAAAGAAATTTAAGACTCAGAGCTATCGGTATCATTACATGCATATTAATTTGTTATCTGTCAAAGTCTCGAATGGCTTTGATGTGTTTACCACTTGTAGTCCTAAGTTTATTAGGTATTCAAAAAATCCTCAATCCTATCTTTTTGGTGATATCAGGAATTGGAGCCTTGGTTTTAGGTGTAGTAGGAACTTTTGTTGAAAAAAATGTATCAATGGCGTGGGAAGAAATCAGGAGTTCAAGGGCGGCTTCTACACGAGTTCGTGATGCGCTACAAAATATTGCACTAGAAAGGTTTAGAGATGCTCCAATTTGGGGACATGGAATTGTTGAAACGGGCCCAAAAATTGTAGAGCATATGCCAATCGGTTCACATCACACAATTATCTCACTTTTGTATATTAAGGGTATTGTTGGCTTATTAGGATTTTTGCTTCCGTTAATAATTAGTTTTGAGTATTTGTTAGTTAATCTGCGATTTAATCCTTTGTCTCAACTGGGAATTACAATTCTTCTTATCCTAACGTTTTATTCTTTTGGAGAAAACTTAGAAGTTTTAGCATATCTATTTTGGCCAGGTCTTATTTTGTTGGGAATGGCATTCAAAAGACAAACTTCTATTACAAATAGTTGGATTTAGTAATTGTGAAAGTTTCAGTGGTTTTGCCCGCCTACAATTCAGAGAAAACTGTTTTGCGAACAGTTAATTCAGTATTAAATCAAAGTTATAGAGATTTAGAAATTTTGGTTATAAATGATGGCTCTACAGATCGTACATTAGAACTTCTTAATACAATTACAGATCCGAGATTTCAAGTGTTTACCTGTAAAAATTCAGAAAGAGCAAATGCTCGAAATCTAGGTATTAAATATGCTACTGGAGATTTCATTGCATTTATAGATGCTGATGATTTGTGGACAACTGACAAGCTAGAACAGCAAGTATTGGCGCTCACTGAAAATTCTAAGGCAGGAGTAGCATACAGCTGGACAAGATTTATTGATGAGTATGACTCTCCTCTCTATGATTCTGAAGCGTGTTACTACCAGGGAGATGTGTATGAGAAAATCTTGCTCAGCAATTTCATAGCAAGTGGCTCGAATATTTTAGTTCGGCGTAAATGTGTTGATTTAGTAGGTCTGTACGATACGGAAGCTATACCTTCAGAAGACTGGGACTATTGTATTCGATTAGCCCAGCTCTCCTCCTTTGTCGTTGTACCGAAGTATCAAGTCCTCTATAGGAAATCATCTAATTCTTCAAGCTCAAACGTAAGCGCAATGGAGAAATCAACATTGAGAGTCATCTCTAAATCATTTGATAGCCAAGGTGCTAAATATAATTTCTTGAAAAGAGAAGCGAAATCTAATGCATTTATTTTCTTGTCTAGGTTGCAACTTGAGTATGATTCTTCTTTGAAGTCACCATATTTTTCGGCTCTCAAGCTCATTAAAGCTATTTATTATTTTCCACTTACTCTAATGAGACTATCATCGGTCAAACTTTCTTTGAAAATATTTGGCTTGATGGTTTTTCCTGTAGGACGAAATTTGTTTTCTCAAACTAAAAACTTTTGAGTGAGCTCAATAAGGCTTAAGCTCACGATTTGGTTTTACCAATGAGGAAAATATGATAATAGCATTATATAAAAAAATTATTAATATTTGGAATATAAGCTTTTCTAACAAGTTTATTAGAAATTTGGGTTGGTTTGGCGTAGCTCAACTTGTAGTTAGAGTTTCCAGATTGCTGGCAACGGTAGTATTAGCTAGATCATTAACTCAATATGATTATGGTCTGGCTGCGATCGTTCTGACAATATATGAGTTTATTAATGTATTTACTACAACTGGAATTTCTACAAAAATTGTTCAAGCAGATGATGAAGAGGTTGAGTCTTTATGTACTACTGCTTATTGGCTAAATTGGATCATTTATCCTTCCCTATTTGTTCTCCAATGCGTCTTGGCATTTCCAATTTCAAAAATTTATCATGACGAGAGGTTGATAGTACCTATCTGCTTGCTATCATTAAATTATCTCTTTGGGCCTATTGGTAATATTCAGGCAAGCTTAATTGAGCGTGAGAATCGGCTTAAAATAATTGCGATTGGTAGTGCCTTACAACTATCTGTCGGTAATATTTTATCTGCTCTTTTTGCATACTTTGGGTTTGGAATATGGGCTATTATTTTGCCTAAAATACTTTCCTTTCCGATATATAACTTGGTTAATTTAACTAATCACCCCTGGCGGAATAGGAACAAATTTAGGATTGATGGATGGCAAAAGCTGCTTAGGTTTGGCTTGAATATAATGGGATTATCTTTGCTAAATACATTTAGAAATAATTTAGATTACTTAATTGTTGGTAAGCTCTTAGGAGTAAAAGAATTAGGTCTATATTATTTTGCTTTTAATGCTGGTTTGGGTATTAGTCAAACTATCATCAATGCTATCAGTTCCTCTCTTTATCCACATTTGTGTGCTTTAAAAAATGAGTATTCTAAATTTAAGGAAAGTTTTTATAAAACATTAAAAATTATAGCTCTCCTTATTGTATCTTTTGTGATTTTTCAAACAAGTCTTGCTCACTTCTATGTTCCCATTATTTTTGGTGCTAAATGGGTTCCTGCAATTCCAATTTTAATATTGATTTGTCTTTCAGCAATTCCTAGACCCTTTTTCGATAGCGCAACATCCTTACTGATAGCAGTAGGAAAGCCAAACTTAAGTTTAGGGTGGGATTTAATCTTTACTGTATTATTTGGTCTGTTAATACTTGTCGGCACTTACTGGAATATTACAGGTGTAGCAGTTGCTGTATTGGTTAGCTATTTTGCTTTTACACCAATTTATTTGTGGTGGTCAACCAGAAAAGTATTCTTCAGTCACCGCTAATTGTTATTCTCTATAAAAGGTTCTTTGTATGCCAGAAGTGACAGTAGTAGTTCCTATTTATAATGTTGAAAGATTTATTCAAGATACGATTAATTCAGTTCTAAGTCAGTCTTATAAAGATTTTGAGTTATTGCTGATTGATGATAATTCCCCAGATTCTAGTTTTGAAATTTGTGACAGCTTTAACGATCCGAGAATAAAAATTATTCGTCAAGAGAATCGTGGATTGGCTGGCGCAAGAAATACAGGTATTCGCAATGCAAAAGGAAAATACATTGCTTTTTTGGATGGTGATGATTTGTGGTTAGAAAATAAACTATTAATTCATGTAAATCATTTAGAATCGAGGGCAGATATTGGGGTTAGCTTTTCTCGTTCTGCATTTATTGATGAAAGTGGAAAGAGTTTAGGTACATTCCAAATGCCAAAACTTTCTGATATCACACCCTCTCACTTGCTATGTAGGAACCCTATAGGCAATGGATCAGCTCCCGTTATTAGGCGTCAGGTTTTTGATAAGATTAAATTTAATGATAATATCAATGGCAATCTAATTGAATGCTATTTTGACGAGCATTTTCGACAGTCAGAAGATATTGAGTGCTGGATACGCATTGCAATAACAACGAATTGGAAAATCGAAGGTGTTCCTCAAGCATTAACACTTTATAGAGTGAACTCGAGTGGCTTGTCGGCAGATTTAGAGAGGCAATTGCACTCGTGGGAACGTGTAATTGAGAAAACATATAGCTATGCACCTGAGTTGGTGAATAGATGGGGATCTTTGGCTAGAGCCTATCAACTGCGATATTTAGCTAGACGAGCAGTAAGGCTTAAAGATGGTTTAATGGCAACTCGATTATTCCGTTCGGCAATGGCTGAGAACTGGTTAATCACTCTCCAAGAGCCTAGACGGACATTTTTAACCTTTATAGCTGCATTTGCACTGCTGAATTTTCCTGCCAGTCTTTATAACAAGATTGAAGAAATAGCATTGGCTCTTACTGGCAAAACACAAGCTAAGAAAATTGAGAACCAACAAGCTAATCAATTGGTGGGATGAAAAATTTTAATATAAGTAAAAGAAAAAGACATTTTTTATTTGGAAGCAGTTATTATCAATTAATGATAATTGTCTTTGGATTATTCTTGCTCACTTATTTGATATTTGCTGATTTTAAAGAATCTGTGGTGTATGATTCACCCCGCCAGAAATCCAATCCTTATATTGAGTATCGATTGGAAAATCTTACAAAAGGAGTCAATCTTAGTGGCTGGTTTTCACACGGATCTTTAACACCTAAAGATTTTCAGTCTAAGTTTAAAAGCGATGATATTCAGCTAATACGTAAAATGGGTTTTCGGCACATTCGGCTTCCAGTTAATCCTGAGATACTTTTTAATAAAAACAAACCGGATGAGCTAAATATTGAAAATATTGAATACCTTGATTCGGCGGTTGAGGAAATTTTAAGGCAGAATCTCGCAGTGATTATTGATTTACATGCTTTACCTCAGTCTTTCTTCTTTCAAGAGCTTTTTAATAATGAACGTTTTCTAAGCTCTGCTGTATTGTTTTGGGAGTCATTAGCACGACATTTTAGTCAATATAGTCCAGATAAATTATTTCTAGAAGTATTTAATGAGCCTGCTACGGAGAATCCTCATCAATGGAATTTAATTCAAGATGAACTAATTAAAGGTATGAGACGTGGCGCTCCAAAACATACTTTAATTGCTGATGCTAATTTGCGAGCTGGTAATGCATGGGATGCGATCGCAGGTCTGGAATCTTTAGTACCTGTGCAAGATTCAAACGTTATCTATAATTTCCATTTTTATGAGCCTATGCTGTTCACTCATCAAGGTGCAGATTGGGTATGGAAGGATGTTGCACCCTATTTAAGAAATTTGCCTTATCCTTCAAAGCGTGACAGAGTATTATCTCTCTTTAGTCAGGTTAAAAATACAAAAGCCTATGATTTAATAAAGTACTATAGCGATGAATCATGGAATTCAAAAAAAATTGAATCATTA
Organism: Stenomitos sp.; assembly: GCA_036704065.1. GTDB lineage: Bacteria > Cyanobacteriota > Cyanobacteriia > Thermosynechococcales > Thermosynechococcaceae > JAAURS01. The sequence goes on along the minus strand of DATNQK010000370.1, from coordinate 33,405 downwards.
ATTGAAAGAGCTGTTAAATGGGCAACAACGAATAAGGTCTATTTAACATGTAATGAATTTGGAGTTTATCGTCTATCTTCTCTTTCACAAGATCGATACTCTTGGCACAAGGATGTGAGAATTTTACTTGAAAAATATAAGATTGGTTGGTCTGTTTGGGAATATAGCGGTGGCTTCGGAGTAACTAATAAAAATTCCAGTACTGGCATGCAGGAGCCAGACACTACGATTCTTAGCGCTCTGTTTGCTATGTCTTAATGAACTGAACCTTTAGCATCGGTTACTCTATTTTAGTTAATGAAATAAAAGAATTAAACCTTATAAATGGTGAGTCATTCCCAATTTTTTGGTGACATGTTCTAAGTTTGATGATTTCTAGAGATTTTTTTGTTAAGTGGTGACCCCATGTGAATGATATGAAACTTATGATGGTCTGTTCTTCCGGTGGACATTTTCACACGATGTATCAATTACAACCTTTTTGGAGTAATTATGAGCGTGTCTGGGTTACCTTTTATACTTCAACTACTAATGCAACGCTTGCAGATGAGGTAACATATTGGGCTTTTGGCCCTACAAATCGTAATTTAACGAATTGTCTGCGCAACTTTCTGTTGGCGTGGAAAATTCTGCCCCGTGAGAGGCCTGATCTAATTGTCTCAACTGGTGCTGGTGTGGCAGTTCCTTTTCTGATATTGGGAAAGTTATTTGGTGCCCAAACCATATTTATTGAATCAATCACAAGAGTTAAGCGTATTAGTTTGTCAGCGCGTCTTGTGCTTCCTTTCTTGAATACTCTTTATGTGCATTGGCCACAGTTAACTCGGCACTCTCCAAAGGTTCAACTTATTACTTCTTACTCATCATCCTTTGTCGAAGTTAATTGAAGAATTTGACTTTCATGATTTTGGTGACAGTCGGTACAGAACAATATCAGTTTAACCGTTTGATGAGATGGATTCAGATATTGATTGATCGTGGGTTTGTGAACCCCCAGGAACTACTAGTTCAATATGGACATTGTTCTTTTTGGCCTTCAAATGTTAATTCTGTCTCTCTTCTTTCTCGAAATCGCTTTGAAGAGTATGTATTTCAATCTAGTTTAATTATTAGTCATTGTGGTGAGGGCACACTCTTATTACTTGAAACTGTTCACAAGCCTTATATCTTGGTTCCTAGGTGTAGTGCTTTAGGTGAACATGTTGATGACCATCAAATTGAACTTGCGTTAGCACTTGAGCAATTACATATGCCAATTGCTTGGTCTACTGGCGACTTGGTAAGGTTTCTTGCATCACCCCGTTGGATCTCACCAGCAACATTTTCAATTACAGAATTTTGTCAAGAACTTAATCATCGTTACAGTTCTAGCTCTCAGTAAGATAAAAATAATTATTTATTGTTTACGGTACTTATGAAAATCTATTTATTTTAATCTAATGCTTAGTAACTATTCTCTTTTAAGAACAAATTTTAAAATCATATCCTTAAATCATATTCCTTTGGTTGAGATGCCATGTAATGTTCAAGAAAGGGACATTATAAATTTGAATGTGATTGTTGATCAACTTTGTAAAGATAATCTTGATCATATTGTATTTGACTATTGTCAAACCGCGAGTATTGAGGCTAAAGCTTTATCTTCATTAAATGAAATTTGTGAGAGATTAGATGCTTGCTGTATTGAAGTAATCTTTTGGAGCTTAAGTCCTAAAATTTATAGACTAATTAAGAGCCTCAATTTAATTAATATTATTTCAATGGATGTGGATACTAACTTTGTTCTTCCGTTGAAAGAAAATCAAGGTAAACTTCAGCAATTCCTTGCTAAGGCTTTAAATGTTTTTCGACCTAAAAGTCTCCGCCTTGCTAAATAAGATGTTTCTCTTCTGGTGCTTTTTAGCATAAATATTCTGGATGATTATTCATGATCGTAGCTATTTTGAGAATTGTTTTGCATTAGGGCTTTTTGGTCGTTGTAGAACGTTGTTAATTTTGATTTCCTAAAACAGATTCTTTTCTGCTACTTTCGGTTGTCTTTTAAGGCTTATAGATTCAAAATATTGGAGTTTGATTTTATGTTAACTAACGAGAATATTGAAAGCTTACCTCGAAACAAGAATTTGAGCCAAACACAAGCTATGTGCCCAAGTTGTGGCAATAAAGACTTATCTATTTTTTATGAGATAGATAAGGTTCCTGTACATAGTTGTTTAATGCTTTCTTCCGAACAGGAAGCGTCGGATTTTCCCTCTGATAGTATTGCCCTAGGTGTTTGTAATCAATGCGGTTTCATTACGAATACACAATTTGATTCAAAATGGTCTGCCTATGCTTCTAACTATGAAGATCAGCAAAGCTTTTCTCCTACTTTTAATGGGTTTGCTCGCCAACTTGCTCAAGGCTTAGTTGATAAATATGACTTGTATGAGAAAGATATTGTTGAAATTGGGTGTAGCAAGGGAGACTTTCTATTGTTGCTATGTGAACTAGGCAACAATAGAGGAGTAGGTATAGATCCAAGTGTTGTTCCAGGTCGGGTTCCTAGTGAAGCTGCTAATCGCGTAAAGTTTATCCAAGAGTATTACTCTATCTCTCACTCCAAATTTGTTGGTGATTTTATATGTTGCCGTCATACTTTGGAACATATCCACTTGACTTACGAATTTGTACAGACTATTCGAGCATCAATTGGCGATCGCCTTAATACATCTGTCTTCTTTGAAATTCCTGATACAACACGTGTCCTTAAGGACTTGTCTTTTGAAGATATTTATTATGAACATTGCTCATACTTTACACCAGGCTCCCTAGCAAGATTATTTAGATTGTGTAATTTCGAAGTTATCGACTTATATCGAGCTTATAACGATCAGTATCTCCTTATTGAAGTTCTTCCTGTAGAGACTACTTCTAATAAAGTACATCCCCTGGAAGAGAGCCTTGATGAGTTGCAGCAATTTGTTGAATCCTTTACAGAGCAGATTCACCAAAAACTTGAGTATTGGCGTCGCCACCTTAGTCAAATGTATGCCCAAGGCAAGAAAGTTGTGATTTGGGGATCGGGTTCTAAGTGTGTTGCTTTTCTGACTACCTTAGGGATGTATGACGAAGTTCAATATATTGTAGATATCAATCCTTATCGTCATGGGAAGTTTATTCCAGGTGTTGCTAAAGAAATTGTTTCTCCAGAATTTCTAAGAGTATGTAAACCTGATCAAATTATCGTAATGAATTCAATTTATTGCTTAGAAATTCAAGCTATGTTGACTGATATGGGAGTTGAAGCTGAAGTTGTGTCAATTTAAGTAATTCTTTTTTGGTTCTTTATCCTTGGGTATGGTGAATTTTCTGTGAACCACATGAAACCTCGTGTTAGCATTGGATTGCCAGTTTATAATGGAGAAAACTATCTCGCGGAAGCGTTAACCTCAATACTTAATCAAACATTTTTAGACTTTGAGGTCGTTATTTCTGATAATGCTTCTACAGATCGTACTGCTGAAATCTGCCGTGAGTTTGCTGCGAAGGATAATCGGATAAGGTATTATCGAAATTCAGAAAATCTTGGGGCAGGTCCTAATCAAAACCGCGTTTTTGAACTGTCTAAAGGTGAGTACTTTAAATGGTGGGCTCACGATGATCTATGCGATCCAGAATTCCTTTTCAAGTGTGTTGATGTTTTAGATCGTGATAGTAGTGTTGTTTTGTGTTTTTCAAAGGTTACTGTAATTGGTCCATCTGGAGAATTTATTGAAAATTTTGATGGTTACAATCGCTTAGCACCTGCTCAGCGCCATTTCATGTCTCATCTTTCTTCTCGCCAGGTAGTTAAGCGCTTTGCTGAGCTTACTGTTCCTCACATGTGTTATCCAATTTTTGGATTAATTCGTTCTGAGGCTTTAACTAAAACTCCATTGTTAGGCTTTTATTCGGCTGCCGATAATGTTTTACTCGTTCGTTTGAGCTTGATTGGTCGCTTCTATGAATTGCCTGAATACTTGTTTTATGCCAGAAGCCATGCAAAACAATCTATGCAAGTATGTACTGATCATAATATTTATGCTGAATGGTGGAGTCCAAAAAATAAAGACCAATTAGTCCTTCCTGAACTTAAAATTTTTCTTGAGTATATTGATGCCGTCCGTACTTCTAACTTGCCACTTATACAAAAGCTGAATTGTTATGCATACCTCTTGCCAGTTTTACGTCGTATTCGTAAACCTCTATTTCAGGAAATAGTTTTAGCTTTTAACTATTACACTGCACGCAAAAGAACGTTTTTTACGTTGAGTCAAAAGGCCTAATTTGTTAAGACCTTAATTTATACGCTGAAAGGTAAACCCTATGAAAGTTGCAATTTTGGCTGGAGGAGTAGGTTCCCGTTTGGCAGAGGAAACGGAAGTTAAACCTAAGCCAATGGTTGAGGTTGGTGGTAGACCGATCTTGTGGCATATCATGATGCATTATTCGCATTATGGGTTTAATAAGTTTGCGATCGCCCTGGGCTACAAAGGCGAAGTTATCAAGAAGTACATGGTTGACTACTGTTCTTTGAACAGTAACCTTACGGTTAACTTGCAGACTGGAATGGTCAATATGTACGGGGGTGGCGGTTATAAGCCCAATTGGACAGTTGATCTGATTGATACCGGCCAAAAGACCAATACGGGAGGGCGGATTAAGCGGCTTGCTCCCTTTATGAATAATGAAACTTTCATGCTCACTTGGGGAGATGGCGTTTCTGACGTCAACCTCACTGATCTGCTTGAGTTTCACCGCAAGCATGGCAAGTTGGCGACCATGACGGCAGTGCGCCCTCAAGCTCGATTTGGTCATTTGGAAATGGATGGCGACCAAATTGTCGAATTTTCTGAAAAACCACAAACACGAGAAGGCTGGATTAATGGTGCATTTTTTGTTCTAGAACCCGAAATCTTTGACTACATCGACGACGACGATACGCAGTGGGAGAAAGAACCACTAGAGCGACTTGCAAGGGATGGTCAGCTCATGGCCTATCGCCATACTTCCTTCTGGCAATGTATGGATACCTTGCGCGACAAGAAACTTTTAGAAACACTCTGGCAAAGCGGCAACGCACCTTGGAAAACTTGGGAGGATGAATATGAAGGTATTGTTAACGGGGCACAAGGGTTATATCGGTACGGTCATGGTGCCTATGCTGTTAGCGTTAAATCATGAAGTGGTTGGCTTAGACAGTGATCTTTATGAAAAGAGTACCTTTGGCAGCGGCATTCAAGAAATACCTGAAATTAAAGCAGATATTCGAGATGTAAAAGCTGAAACTCTCGCAGGCTTTGATGCAGTAATCCATCTAGCTGGCTTGTCCAACGATCCGTTGGGCGATTTAAATCCGGCTCTGACCTACGACATTAACCATTTAGCCTCAGTGCATCTGGCTCAGCTTGCGAAGCAAGTGGGTGTTCCTCGCTTTATCTTTTCATCGTCTTGCAGTAACTATGGTGCAGGGGGTGATGATTGGTTAAATGAGGAGTCTGCGTTTAATCCTGTTACTCCCTATGGCATCTCTAAAGTACGAGCAGAGCAGGATATTTCAATACTTGCTGATGAGAACTTTAGTCCTACGTTCTTGCGCAGTGCAACTGCATATGGCGTCTCTCCTAGGCTGCGGTTTGATTTGGTTCTGAATAATCTTGTGGCTTGGGCCTTTACTACAGGACAAATCTATATTAAAAGCGACGGTACTCCTTGGCGACCTATCGTTCACATTGAGGATATTTCACGGGCCTTTATTGCAGTTTTGCAAGCCCCTCGCGAGATTGTTCACAATCAGGCTTTCAATGTGGGTCGTAATGAAGACAACTATCGTATCCGCGAGTTAGCAGAGATTGTGGGAACAGTAGTCCCTAACTGCAAAATCGAATATGCGAAAGATGCCAGTCCTGATAAACGATGCTATCGAGTTGACTGTAGTAAAATTCAACGCGTGCTAACAGAGTTTAAGCCTCGCTGGAATGCTCGGCTAGGTGCAGAACAGCTCTATGCAGCTTATCAGAAGACTGGCCTAGCGCTTGAAGATTTTGAAGGTCCGAAATATAAGCGAATTGCTCATATACAGTCACTTTTAGAGACTGGAGATTTGGATTCTTCGCTGCGTTGGCATAGTCCTATACTTGTTCATTCATTGTAAAAAGACTTCTTCCTTTCTTCTCACCCTGTATGCATGACTCAAAAGTTGCATGTCTCTCCTGTCGTAATCCACATCTAGACTTGATTGTTTCCTTTGGTGAGACGCCTTTGGCGGATGCGTTGCTTACTGAGGCGCAGCTCAATTCATCGGAGATTGTGGCACCCTTAGATCTTGCGTTTTGTCCTGATTGCGCGCTTGTTCAGATTACCGAAGTGGTGCCGCCAGAAATTCTTTTCTGTCGTGACTACCCATATTTTTCGTCTGTTTCCCCTTCCTTGCTTCAGCATTTTGCAGCGAGTGCTAAAGCAGTCATTCAATCTAGACATCTAGATGAAAACAGTTTGGTGATTGAAGCTGCCAGTAATGACGGGTACATGTTACGCAATTTTGTGGAATGTGGCATACCTGTCTTGGGCATCGACCCAGCACAAGGGCAAGCTGAGAATGCTCAAAAGGCTGGTATTCCAACCTTATGCGATTTTTTTACCCATGATTTAGCCCTGCGTCTCAAAAGTGAAGGCAAGGAGGCCGATGTTTTCCTGGCCAACAATGTTTTGGCGCACGTCCCTGACTTAAATGGATTTGTGGCTGGCATTGGTACGTTACTTAAGCCAACAGGCGTTGCTGTTATCGAAGCTCCTTATGTGGTCGATTTAGTTGACCACTGCGAGTTCGATACGATTTACCACCAACATCTGTGTTATTTCTCGGTGACCAGTCTAGACAAGTTATTTAGACGGCATAATCTCTTCTTGAACGATGTGCAACAGACTTCCATTCATGGAGGCTCACTACGACTATTTGTTGAGCCACATGAGGCTGTGCAAGACTCGGTAAAACATTTATTAGAGATTGAAGCTGAGAGAGGAGTAGATCATCTTGACTACTACAGAGAATTTGGCGATCGCATTTTTGGCATTAAGCAAGCATTGCGAGAGATGCTACAAGATTTGAAAAACCAAGGAAAAAGAGTAGCAGCCTATGGTGCTGCAGCAAAGGCCACTACTATGCTTGCGTATGTCGGCATTGATCGTACGCTTGTAGATTATGTGGTGGATCTGAATCCCTTTAAGCAAGGACGTTTTATGGGAGGAAATCATCTTCCAATTTTTCCCCCTTCTAAACTAGTAGAGGATAAGCCAGATTATGTTTTGATCCTTGCCTGGAATTTTGCTGAAGAGATAATGCGCCAGCAGAGTGCATATCGTCAAGGCGGAGGACATTTTATTATTCCTATCCCATTTCCTGAGATTGTCTAAAGTATGCATTGCTATTAGTGCCTAGGCTTTAGTTACTTTGATGGAAGCTGTCCTAGTTGATCAACGGATGGATAGAACTTAGATCCCCACGACCTTGTCTAAATATTGCTGACTTAGGGCAAGCTCTCTCTAGATCAGTGCTTGGTTAACCATTGCCAGTAAGATTGAGTATCATGAGCTACAATGTCGCAAGAACGATACATTAAGTCATCCAATCAGTCTAGCCAAGAAACCTCTTTAGACAGCTGCGGAATTCGCTTGCGAGACTTACTGTTTTATTGGTGATTCTAGGCGATCGCAAGGCTAGAGCTTTGAAGACAACTCTTCTGATAAAGAATTGGTAATAATCAGGGCTTATTATCTGTAAGGGGGATGAAAAATGCAAACTTTTTGGCTTGTGCCCGAAGATTTTACCATTCTTCCAAATGTCTTCATGAAAAGCAGAAAAATTATAAATAATTTTAGTTGAAAAATATTGAAACTAACTTAATTTATGCTGCTTGAAATTTGCTATGTAGGTGTACTTTAGGTAATCAATTGAATAGATGAATACAATTTACTTTGATTCTGATGTATGTGATGAAGTGCGACGCAAAAAGTTGTATGAAGGACAGATTTTTGTTTTTTCGCCTTGTTCAAGCACAATTGCATTATGTAACTTTGCCCGCGAGATGATAGAAGAGGCTTTTGGTTCTTTAGATCCAAGAACAGCTCAATATCATATGCCTGTAGAAGAATATGTCGCGATCGCATCAAAACTAAAACCTCAGTTTATTCATCATCCCAGAACTAAATCGCTAATTCAAAATATCCTCAAAGAGTTTGAGTGTCATCCTCAGAGAACTTATCTTGATGTACCGCGATTAAGAACTTGTACTTCTGATGGCTATTTAACCAATGGGGTAGGTTATGCATTCCATCCCCATCGGGATACTTGGTACTCAGCACCAATGAGCCAGTTAAACTGGTGGCTCCCCATTTACGACATCGAGTCTGAAAGTGCTATGGCATTTCATCCAAAATATTGGAATGAGCCTGTCGAAAACGATTCAAAGTGCTTCAATTATTACAAATATAATCAAACAGGTCGGAAAAATGCTTCTCAGCATATTAAATCTGATACTCGAATTCAACCCAAGCCTCAGCAAACCTTAGAACTTGACCCACAGGTAAGAGTAGTTTGCTCGGTGGGAGGAGTTGTAATTTTTTCAGGGGCTCATTTACACTCAACAGTTCCTAATACTTCTGGCTTGACGCGATACAGCATTGATTTTAGAACTGTGAACATTGACGATGTCATTGCTCGTGGCGGAGCGCCAAATATCGATTCTGCTCCTGTTGGTACTTCTCTGCGAGATTTTATGCGTTGCGTTGATCTGATTCGGCCTTCGCAGGATATTCTTGACCTTTACGAAACTGAAGAGTCATTGGCTGAGGATGGAATGCTGATCTATCAGCCTGCTGAGAATGAATTGTCTCAGAAATCTCTGAGTGCATCAGTCTCTCGCTAAGGATTGTCTGTTCATTCGTTTCATCAGCCAAGCTTGAGCATAAATCTAATTGAACTCACCTTAATTCCAATTGCCAAGTTAATTCACTAAATCCTTTTCTGTTTAAACTTCGCAAGATGACGACATATAGCAGCTTTACTATGTGTGTTCCCTGTATGGCTGCTATTGGAGGAAGATAAGCAATTCGTTCTAAATGCTGAAGTAGTAAAAATTTATCTGCCCTAACAAAAGTAGTATTTGATCAACTTGTTACTTTCTTCTCTTGCGATAGAGCTTGGTAGCCCATATATAAAACACTTCTGTTTGTGATTTGTTAGATCTTTATCAATGGAAAATACTGGTTTTAATATTTCAACTATTCATATAAGGAAAAATGCTGATGTTGGCGAAAAGAAGTTAATTCTATTTTTGATAGTCATCAATTTATTGATGACTGTTCCATTAGGCGTCTACCTAAATCTTTGGTTGGATGAACTTTATTCCCTTACAACCAGTAGATTAGATCTAGCTTCAACCATTCATCAATCCATCTTTTTTGAACTTCAGCCTCCCCTTTATTTTATACTATTGAATCTTTGGCTTCGGGTAAATGATTCAATCATTTGGGCAAGGCTACTATCGATTATCTTTATAGTTATAACAATTTCTATTACTTTTGATTTGTCAAAACGTTATATTCCCAACATAAGTTCTGTTGGGATGGTTGCACTTGTTGCTTTAAATCCTTTTACTATCTATGCTGCTATTGAAGCTAGGCCTCCAGCATTAGGCATCTTACTATCTGCCTTGGTGCTGTTAAAATTTTTTGATGGATTTTTGACGTCTAAGCCCAAAAAACAATCTCGTGCTTTGTATGTAATATTTGCTACTTGTGCTCTCTACACTCAATATTATCTGGGTTTTTTGTTAGTTGCTCATGCTTTGACGCTATTTTGGCTTAAAAAATGGAATGCTCTCAAGTCTTATATCTTTGGTTTAAGTATTGTTGGCTTGCTTCTACTCCCAATTTTATTCTATATTCCTTCCCAAATTATTACTCATACTCAGAATATTGGAATTGATATTAATAATCATATTCATAACTCTTCCTTGATTTCCAGCTTAGATATTTCGACTGAACGTCTAACTTACTTTATTGCTCCACCCAATGCGTTAAGTTCTCTGATGAGAAAACTTCTTCGTGTGAGTGTGGTATTAATTCTTATTGTTACTTTTGTAAAAAAATATAGAAAGATGACAGAAATTCAAGTTTCGATTTGGATTTCTGCTTTGGTACCTACTTTGCTATGTATTCCACTTTATTTTCTGGTGGGAGACCAATTGATGTCACCACGACATTTGGTTGTTCTTTTCTTGCCCACGTTATTGTTATGGTGTTGGGTATTATCTAATTTTAATTTTTTCTTTAGTAGCCTGAACAGTATTTTAATTTTTTCTTTTTCTTTCCTTTATTTGTTTACGACATATTTTAACTATCGATCACTTGCCAAGCCTGGAGATTGGAAGCGTGTTGCTTCCTATCTGGAAAAGACTGAGCTTCCTCAGCAGCCTATTGTTGTTTTTAATGGTAGTCTTGCTCCTCTACTGCAATACTACTATTCTGGCATTAATACAATTGCTCCTATTCCTAAAGAGCGGTACTTTCAAGATTTACAGGCTTATCGGCCTATAAATGAACAAGAGATTAGATCTTTGTTTAGTTGTTTGCCTACCATAAACAGATCTAATGGCTTAATATTCTTGGTTAATGATAGTTATCTAGAAAACCCAGATTTAGTGAATAAAGATTTAGAAAAAGAGCTTAAGCTAAAACGTTCCAATATTAGTACATCCGATTATAACCTTATAAACCTCGAGAAATTTATTAAACAGAACTATCTGACGTTGACTCAAAAGGATTTTCTTTTGACCAGAGTGAGACTTTTGCGCTTAAAGTCAAAAATAATCTCTCCATTTAGCAGTAGATCTTGCAGGTGAGAAGCATGAACCGATTATCAACTTGTTTAATCACTTGTTGACTAGGCTTTGTCTTAAAACTTGCACTTGTATAAAATTTATTTCCTTATGAGTAAGTTTGTTTTTGAGTTCTTATTTTTTAGTTTGGCTCTTATTTTAGTTATTACACTGTCTCCTTTTAATTTCGAGCATTTGAATCATTTGTTTTGGCACTCTTCGTTTGATAAATTTTTTCAAACTTTAAAAAGTTATCCGCCTACCGATCTTGGAGAGCTAATTGCCAATGTGCTATTGTTTCTCCCGTTTGGATTTGCGGTAGCAGTTTTGCTATCTAAACACTTAAAACTAAGATTAGTCTATGTTTTCTCGGTTTCTACGTTAATTTGTCTGTCGCTATCCACGCTTGTTGAGTTTCTTCAGTTGTTCCTTCCCTCAAGAACTACTTCTGCGGTAGATATTCTGATAAATACAATAGGAGGTGGGTTAGGTGGTTTTCTGAGTGCATGGATTCAACAGACTAAAACTAAGCGATCAAGTCTTATTCTTCATAAATTAGATCAAAGATTTTCTTATAAAATTCTACTTTTGGCCTTGGCGCTTTATCTATTAGCTGCCTTTCCTATCACTCTAGTTCTGCAACGTTCGACGCTGCTTTCCAATTGGGACTTATCTTATCCTTTAAATTTGGGGAATGAAGCAACAGGCGATCGCCCTTGGGAAGGCTCTATTACAAGTCTTACCCTTGCCGATCAGGCCATTAAACCCCAAACCGTGAAGAGTGTTTTAGGAAATCGCAGTGCCTGGGAAGCAATATCATCTTCTGTTGTGGCTGACTTTTCATTTCAAGATGGGAATGAAAGTCTACTTAAGCAAGCCCAACAGCAGAGCCGACTTCAATGGCACAGTGCGCCCTCAAAAGAGCAAATTTTTACTAAAAATGGGGTGGTGTTGGATCGTAAGCAATGGTTGACTACCGGCGAAGCAGCAACGGCTCTCAATAGTCGTATTCGCTCAACCTCTCAATTTACCTTAGATCTATCCTTTGCTCCAGCTGCTGTTCCCCAATTTGGGCCTGCAAGAATTGTTTCTATGTCGGGGGGAGTTTACGCTCGTAATTTTACACTTGCGCAACAGTCAGACCAACTGGTTATACGATTACGGACTCGATTGACAGGCAATAATGGTACTAAACCTGAGATTGTAATTCCTAAATTCTTTTCAGATAAAATTCTTCATAGAGTTATTATTACTTATGATAATAAGGTCTTAAATATTTACACAGACTCATTTGATAACCATGTGTCTTTCGACATGAGCCCTGGGATGTTGATTGCTCGTACCTTGTTACTAAGATTTGGTGATTGGATGGCAAATCCTAGAGTTGTAAACACTGCGATTTATCAATTTTTGTATTTTAGTGTACTCTTTATTCCTTTAGGTATTTTTATTGCATTTTGTAGTTTTCTATTCAATAAAAATTCGGGATTATATTATTTTCTGTTGGTCGGTGTGTCGCTTATAGGTCCTTTGCTTTTTCTGAATGCTGGACCTTCTGTAGCTCATACAATTATGCTTGATGACCAATTTACTTGCACTTTGCTGGTTTTATGTACAGGGATTTTAGCCAGACTTTGGTTGTTACGACGATACAATATATTTTATTCTTGTTCACAAGCTAACTGATGGTGTTGTCTCGCTTGAAAGATAAGTTGATAAAGTATCTGCAATCCAGCTTTTTTCTGGGTCATAGCCTTGACTGGAAGTATGTTTGATGATCTTTAGTCTTTTTCTGGTCGGCTCTGTTATGATCTTCTTGGCTGCTTCTCTGATTAGCTTTGAGTGTGGAGAGAATAGGAGGACGTCTGATTAATTCAGAAAATATTACTTATAATTGATTTGGCGCTTATATTTATTAGATTTTTAGTGTATTTATACGAATCTTTCTAAGATATGCATACATTTGATTTTATTGTGGTAGGAGGTGGAATCGTTGGTCTTTCCATTGGTATGGAATTGAGTCAACGATTTTCTAATTTGAAAATTGCAATTCTTGAGAAAGAGCAAAACTTAGCCTTTCATCAAACTGGGAATAATAGTGGAGTTATTCACTCTGGGATTTACTATAAACCTGGCAGCCTAAAGGCTAAATTCTGTAAAGAGGGAAATCGCTCAATGGTTGAGTTTTGCCAAACTCATAATATTGAGTATGACGTGTGTGGCAAGGTTATTGTTGCAACTAGCCCCCAGCAAATCCCACGCTTAGATAATCTTTATGATCGCGGACTTCAGAATGGTTTAGAGGTTGTCAAGCTGAGCAAGGAGGAAGTTTGTGAGATTGAACCGCATGTTCAGTGCCTAGCTGGTCTTCGAGTGTTTAGCACTGGCATTGTTGATTATAAAAAGGTCTGTCAAAAGTATGCCGAGCTGATTTATGCCCAGGGAGGTGAAATTTGGCTTGACACTAAAGTAGAGTTTATCTCCGAGCAAGATGGAAAGCAGCGCTTGGACACAAATAAAGGTACATTCGAGACTCGGTTTCTCATAAACTGTGCAGGTCTGCATAGCGATCGCATTGCTAAACTCACGCAGGTTAATCCTGGCGCTAAAATCATTCCCTTTAGAGGTGAGTATTACGAGCTGAAACCAGAGAAGCGGTATTTGGTTAAGCATCTTATTTATCCAGTGCCTAACCCAGACTTTCCGTTCCTGGGGGTTCATTTTACGCGCATGATTGACGGAACCGTTCACGCGGGTCCTAATGCAGTCCTAAGCTTGAAGCGAGAAGGCTATAAAAAAACTGATTTTGACCTGCGCGACTTTGCTGAGATCATGTCATATCCAGGTTTTTGGAAACTTGCCATCAAACATGCTGATGAAGGAATTGGAGAAATGATTCGTTCCTTCAATAAGGCTGCTTTTGTGCGGAGCTTACAGCGTCTAATACCAGAAGTTCAGGCAGATGACTTGGTTCCAACGCATGCTGGGGTTAGAGCACAAGCACTAAGACAGGATGGTCAATTGGTGGATGACTTCTTAATCGTAGAAGGTGCGCATTCTCTGCATATTTGCAATGCTCCCTCTCCCGCAGCTACTTCTTCCTTGCAAATTGCTAAAGCTGTGCTTTCCTATCTCCCTGTACTCGATGCTCAGTCAGTTGCCTTGTCTTGATGAATAGGCACTGCTTGAACCATTTTTATTGAAAATTTCATAAATCTATAGCTATAGAGTTTCCTATGCCAAATAAGCGTAGTCGAAGTAAGCAGAAAAAATATTTTTTCTGTAATCTTTGCGGATGTGAATTATCTCGTTTGGGTAGTCCAAAGCACTTTCTTTACTACACTGAGGCTGTAGATATAAAAAGGCATCTCGGAGTGTCTTTAAAGATTGCGAATATCCTCGCAGCCGAGGGTGCATTTGTCACTAAAAATGCATGGATTGAAGAATTCTTTTGCGAAACCCATGGTTGCCTATGGATGGTTGTGACTCGAAGAGAAGAGGGCTTGTTCGCAACGATTCCTGCCAACCGAGGAGATTGGAGCCGTAGTACTAAGACAACCAATCCAAATCAGCCTAATCCTTCGGTTAGTGAGTATACCTACCGCATGAGTCGTAGGATGAATGGAAAATTTCTGGCACCTTACGTAGATCGTAATTTGTAGAGTCTAAGCGATTTTGGCAAAAGTCTTTGATTGATACAGAAGTGGCTTGGATTTTTTATAAATGTTAAATAAAACAATATGGTTACTTTGGTTACAAGGATGGAGTAAAGCTCCTTCTTTGATTAAAGAAGTTGCACAGTCCTGGGAAATCAATAACCCGAACTGGAATATTGAGTATCTTACGGCAGATAATCTTCATCAGTATGTTAGTGATATTGAATATATTTATGACGAAAGCAAAGAGATAGGGTATCAAGCTCGAGCCGATATTATCCGTTTGAGCTTACTCAAAAATCATGGCGGCGTCTGGGCCGATGCGACGATGTTATGTATGCAGCCTTTAGACCCCTGGATTGAAGATGCTGTTGGGCCTGCAGGTTTATGGATGTATCACACTCACGGCGGTGGGATGAGTTGCAGAAATGGCCCTGCAAGTTGGTTTATCGGGTCACAAAAGTCTGGTTTGATCATCAATAAATGGAAGGCAGCATGTGATGAGTATTGGAAAAATAGAGTTAGGGCTGATAGTTATTTTTGGATTGATCGGCGATTTAAGAAATTGTATCAATCGGATCCCGAGTTTAAGAGAAAATGGGATGCTGCTCCCTATCTCTATGCTGAGTTGAGAGGACAGCCTCACTCGTTTGCACATGACTATAAAATTGAATCTAATAATCAAGATATTAAAAAAATTTTGTTAGAGAAACCTCCTTTTATTCTGAAATTCTGGTGGAAAGAATGGTGTCAAAAATTTCCTGATATGAATAGCTCTGACTATAAGCAGTCTAATGCTTGTTATGCTATTCAAATGTCTAAAAGAAGGTTTATATATAAGCATGAAATGGAGAGCAAAAAATCCATCGGCTTTTGGATGAAAACATCATTTTGGGATTGCTATTTTGTGATTCGGATGTTTCCCTTAGAGGTTACACAACGCTTTAAGCGAGGGGTGGCTAAAGTGGTTAAGGGTTTAACGTCTTTAAAGCGTTCTTTGTCTCATTCTGGGTAGGGCTAGGATGCCCTGCAATGGATGTGCTTGAGTTTACACCCTTCTCTAGGCTGGTTTGGGCCTGTGGATAGTGTTGAGTGTTGTTATATCGCTACGGTCGTGGGTCTAAAGAGGGGTGTTGGCCATTGGTTTTGCAACGTCAATTGTTGCAATTGTGGCTGAAGTTGAAGTTTAAGCGCCATTTTCTGTTGACACCTGAAATGCTTGCGTTACAATCCTCAAGGACGTTGTGAGGATGGATTTCATGAATAAAGGCGAATTAGTCGATGCGATCGCAGCTAAAGTCGACGTCACCAAGAAAGATGCGGACGCGATACTCAGTGCTGCACTTGAGATTATTGTGGAAGCCGTTAGCGCAGGCGATAAGGTAACGCTGGTTGGCTTTGGGAGTTTTGAAAAGCGCGAGCGGGCTGCACGGGAAGGTCGCAACCCCAAAACTGGCGAACCGCTCAAAATTGCGGCTACTAGCACCCCAGGTTTCACTGCTGGGAAAGCCTTTAAGGAAAAAGTTGCAGGCAAATAGACCGTAAGGTTTGGCTTGTAGCAGCTAAGGCTGTGTAAGCTGTGTCGATGGGTAAAGGGGAGTCAACCTCTTTGCTCATCTCACTATATCCTCTGCGAAATGGGCAGAACACCCTTAGAATGAAGCTTAACGCACGGCTTTAAAACTCATGGGGCAAAACGCGAAAGCATTTTCTCAGTCTTGGGGGCCAGGTGACTATGAGTTGCCGCAGGCTGAGGTGGATTGGCAAACCTTAGTTGCTTCGGTCTCTAAACGTTTTAATCGCGAGTACCAACGAGAAACCTTTGAATTGCCGCCAGAGGTGGAGGCAATGCCTGTGTTTCAAGATTGGGTGGCTGGGCGTCTGCAATCGCGGATTGCGTCCCCCTTTTGGGAGCTCAGCACGCCCAAGAAAAATCAACATTGGTTGGATTTAGGGTGTGGTTTTAGTTTTTTAGTTTATCCTTGGCGAGATTGGGATGCGCTCTTTTACGGCCAAGAGATTAGTACTGTGGCCCAAGAAGCACTTAAAAGCCGGGGTCCCCAGTTGAACTCTAAGTTGTTCAAAGGGGTAGAACTGGGTGCTGCCCATGCGCTTCGCTATGATGCGAATCGTTTCGATGGTGTGGTGGCGACTGGATGGAGCTGTTATTACCCGCTGTCTTATTGGGAAACGGTAATTGCTGAAGTCAAACGGGTGCTGAAGCCTGGAGGCTTGTTTCTCTTTGATGCGGTGGATCCGGCTCAAGAACTGGCCGAGAACTGGTCTATTTTGGAAACTTATTTAGGGGTAGAGGTTTTCCTGCCCACTCTAACAGAGTGGCAATCGTTGATTTTGCAGGCAGGGGGAACAGTTGTGAAATCGCGATCAGGAGAGCTGTTCCACCTATTTCTGTCTCGGTTTTAAGAGGGATGGATGTTCAGCCTCAAACTTGGCTGAACTTAACCCTGAACTGCATAGGCAACTAAATAACCGATGTGTTTGCGTAGGTTTTCCAGGCCATGTCGCTCGCAGGCAGAAATAAAGATGGCTTGTGGAAACTCGTCGGTGGCGATCGCCAAGGTTTCGCTATCGACCTGATCGATTTTGTTGAAGACGAGCAGGATTGGCCCTGGCGTAACGGGCATTGCCTGTAAGATATCCATCACTGAGCGAATTTGTGCCATCCAGGCCGGGTGAGACAAGTCCACCAAGTGCAATAAGGCGTCGGCATCTGTGACCTCTTCAAGGGTGGCTCGAAAGGCATCCACCAGAGGCGGCGGTAGTTCGTGGATAAAGCCCACTGTATCGGTCAATAACACAGGATCTAGCGTTGTGCTGTCTGGGTTCGGTACAACTGTGCGTCGAGTTGTGGGGTCTAAGGTGGCAAACAACTGATCGGCTGCATACACCTCTGCATGGGTTAGTGCATTGAGCAAAGTTGATTTGCCCGCGTTGGTATAGCCAACCACTGCCACAACGGGTACGCCATGATGCTGACGCTTTTGTCGTAGTCGCAGGCGATGGGCTTGCAATTGATTAACTTCTTGTTGCAGATGACTCACACGACGTTGAATCACACGACGTTCCGTTTCCAGCTTGGTTTCACCGGGGCCACGGGTGCCGATGCCGCCCCCCAGTCGAGACATCGCTTGGCCGCGTCCAGTGAGGCGGGGCAGTCGGTATTCTAGCTGGGCCAGTTCGACCTGTAGTTTTCCGGCTTGCGATTGAGCGCGCTGGGCAAAGATATCCAAGATGACTTCAGTGCGGTCAATCACGCGAATGCCAATTTGCATTTCCAGGTTGCGTCCTTGGGCAGGCGATAAATCCCGGTTAAAGACGATCAGGTTGGCACCTAAGGTTTGGGCTCTTAAGGCAATATCTTGAACCTTGCCCTCGCCCACAACGGTTTGGGGATGACTCTGCGATCGCTTTTGGCAAATTTCATCTAGCACAACACCGCCGGCGCTTTCGACCAAAAGTCGCAGTTCTTCTAGCCCCTGCCGAAATTGATCGGGTGTCATGTTTTGGGTCATCAGGCCTACTAGCACCACACGATCAATCGCTTTCTGAGAATGCTGGTTGTTTTGGAAGGGGGCATCCGATTGCCGAAATTCGTCTTCTAAGCTGGCGACTAAATCCAGTAGATCTTGCTGCGCTAAAGTGTCTAGGCTAAGAGAATCTGAAACGCTCCACGGGTGATCTGCATTGGGAACGAGGTGGGCTAAGTAAGTATCCTTGACATACCCAATGGCACCTCCGCCGCGTCGCTCAAACCCGCCTCCGCTCAAGCGTAGAAGTGCAAGTACATCAAGCCGTTGCAAAACCATCGCAGTCAGAGCGGCTTCGCTGGGTGGTTCGTCCTTAAGGCTGGTGGCAATGCAGCGAATGCCACTCAGCCGTTCTGCGCCATAGCGAGGCAATTCTAAAGGAGAAATCTGCGTTTGACGCGGTGTACCGACACCGATGCGGATGACCTGCCCTCGACGATTCAAATAGCTGCAAATGGGCTGTTGAATCTCGGTACTGATGGCGGCAAGACGTTGAGCAAACTCAACGGTAGCAATGCGATCGCCAGGCAACCGCTGATGATACAACCGCTTGAGCTGCTTAATTTGATTGGGTTTTAGGCCTTGAAGGTTGCCATAAATCGTTTCGATATGCTGCTCCTTAGATCCACATGCTGCAAGTCACTGTCCTTATTCCATCTTAAGGGAATCACTTTTCGGAGGTGGATTTGTTGCAGTTCAGTCACAGCGGTTGGTTTTGCTGATGCAGCATGCTGGGCCTCATTAGATCCGCTAATGAATGCGATAGGACTAATATTGAAGCCGCAATGTCAGAGAGCGTCTAAATGCGGCCTATGATGGCAATTGTATTATTGCTATTCATCCGATAGTCTGGAGCCATGAGCGCCACTCTCGATCAAATTGCGGATTATCTTGCCCCGAGGCAACTAACAACTCAAATTCAGCCTGAAAAATCGCGTATTTTAGTTCGCTTAGATGTCGAGCATGCGCAGAATATATTGGTTGTGATTCAGCTGGATGAAGAGGGTCGCTTCTTCAAACTATTTGTGCCTGAAGTTTTAGCAGGGGTTAAGGACAATCCCTATAAAGCTGCCATCTTGCAGACGATGCTGAGCATCTCTTGGGAAACGAAGATGTTGCAGTGGGAGTATGACCCTTCCGATGGCGAAATTCGTGCCATTATTGAATTCCCATTAGAAGACTCGACCCTTACAGAACAGCAGTTTAATCGTTGTTTTGATGGGCTAGTTGAAATTGTGGGTGCCTGGGCATTGCCTCGGTTGCATACCGTGATGGAGACTGGCGTTGACCCAGGGGATGCAGAGGATGTCATGCTTGGTGAGCAATTGCTGCTGGCGATTCAAGAGGAAGCGCCTGGGATGCTCCACCTTCTGGAACGGGCTATGGAGGCTCGTAAGCTCCGCGGTCAGTTCCCAAAAGGTGGGCAACCAAAACATTAAGTGATGGATGGAATTCAGGCAACGCCGACTGATTGTCTTGGTGAGGCAGGCTTACGCGCAACCTAAAGACTCTCGAGTGTCTGCACTGGTTGTGGGGTTCACTCCAGAGGCGACCTGGCATAATTCCACAACTTGTTGCTTGTCTAAAACGGCATCGCTAAAGTCTGCGCCAGTAATAGTCGCGTTGTGAAAGGTCGACTTTAACAAGAGTGCACCCTGTAGAATCGCGTTTGTGAAGTCCGCTTCGCTAAAGTCGGTGATATAGGCCAATCCATCGGTCATGTCGACATTTTGGAAATTGGCTTGGCGTAAATTTGCCCCATTGAACACAATGCCCCGCAGATCGGCTGCCTTGAAGTTTGCACCCGCAAGCTGAGCATTGCTAAATTCCGCTTGTTGCAAATTTTGACCCGCAAAATTCTTGGAGGCGATCGCAACATCGTCATAAGCACGAATGGCTGCTGAACTAGCAGCAATGGCTGGCCCAGAAATCCCAAGCAGGACGTTCAGAACAATCACTAACGCACATACGATAAACTTTGTCATACTCTCTGCTCAAGATGTCTGTAACTATTGTTGCACTAATTTCCTGGGCATATTTCTGACTTTAATTGGGACATGGAAGTCTGTATGTACACAAAGTGGCAGCACGTCTTGTACATCTATAGGGTGTCGTTCGAGAGAGTCTAGGCTGCGTCAATCTTTCTCTTTGCCAATATGGCTGACAGAAGTTATGCTGCATAGAAATCAATTCATAAAAGAAAAAAAGTCGCGTTAGTCCAAGTGTCTTTCGCTCGTCCTCCAGTTGGAGTTCAAGGATAAGGAAACTTCAGTGGCAGATTTGGCCTACCTACAATTAATAAACCGTGGTGTTAAACGTTGGAACCAGTGGCGTCAAAATAATGCGTCAAAACGTCCTGATCTAAGCGGTGCCAATCTAGAGGAACTCAATCTAGCAGGAATTAACTTGGTGGGCGTAAACTTAAGTGGAGCAAACCTAAAATATGCAAACTTGAAAGGTGCCCATTTGCGATTTGCACTTCTTGATGAGGCAGATTTAAGCTATGCAGATTTGAGCGAATCAGATTTAGGGAGTGCGCTTTTAATTCAATCCAACCTTAGACATGCTTGCCTTGTAAAAGCAGATTTCTGTCGCGCAAATTTACGAGGGGCAAATCTAGAAGGAGTTCAGGGCGATCAGACATTTTTGATTGAGGCAAACTTAATTCAAGCTAACTTATCGCGCTCTAATCTTACAAAGGCCATTCTTACAGAAGCCAATCTGCAAAGTGTGAATTTGAGCTATGCCAATCTCACTAAGTCTGATCTAAGCTTTGTAATCTTGAGTAATGCTAACCTTGCCCATGCCAATTTAAGTAAAGTCATTTGCCTTGAAGGTCAGGTTAATGATGCTGATTTGACAGGCAGTAATTTATATTGTGCTAATTTTCAGCGGGCCAATTTTCAAAACTCTTCGCTTCATTCGGCAAATATGAGTGGTGGAAATTTTGGAGAGTCAAATTTTAAAGATGCCGACTTAAGAGGCGCAAATTTAAAAGATATCAGAGTGATGAATGCAAACTTGTATGCCGCCAAGCTGCATGACGTCGTCGAAGATTTTGCTGTGGAACAACCTGCAATGTTGTCTGAGAAAGACAATCTTGTTGAGCAACTTCCCCTTCCGGCGACAGACATTGTTCTAGATGGGGTTGCGAATCCAACGTTTACTAATGTCCAATTTTCTTTATCTGTCTCAGACCCTAGTCCTGCTGTCAATTCACAGCCAGCCGCACTTGGGGCTGAGTTCTCTGCACCAGTTGAAAAACTGGAGCAAAAGATACCTGAAGGCGAGCAAATATTTCCATTTTCTACAGTTAATGTGGATATCTATCTTCCTTTTTCTATAGACTGGGTTGCACTTGCCTCTGCATTACAGCGTTGTAAAGATATAGGCTGTGGTCTATTAAATACCAATTGTATTGAAGTAAAAACAGATCAGCGTATTTTATTGCGGCTAGAACTGGATGGCAATGCAAATACAACATCTGTTCTGAAAATCTTGATGCAAGAATATGAACAGCTACAGTCCAAAGAGACTCAGGTGTTGCAGGAGACTAATACGCATCAAAAAAGCACTTTGGAGCTTCTTAATCTTCATTTGATAGAGCATCCCCTTGATCGCCTCTTTGGCCTATTGGTTGCGAGTCGTCGCTAGTAGATTGTCGATGCAACTGATACAAGTGAGTAACTATTTTGCCTGGATATTGGTATCGACGTTGCAGCGTGCAGAGGGCTCAAAGATCCAACAGCATTGAATGGCAGCGGCTGAATCTTTGACGCCATTATAGGATTTTAGTAGCTAGGGGTGTAATCAGAGTTGTAGTTAGAGTCGTAGCGAGAATTGTTGCCAGACCTGTAATTTGGGGTATAACCGGAGTTATCGTTAGGAGTGTAGTTAGGGGTATAGCTAGGACTGGAGTCAGGGCTATAACCTGAGTTGAAACGCTGTCTACGATTATTGGGACGTTCCTGGCTAAAGTTATCTCGCCGACTCGCTAGGAAAGCATCAAGGCGTGATTGCTGGTTGGGATTTAAAATCTGACGCATGGCCATTAATTGCTGGGAACGCATGTTCCGTACTTCGCTGCGTAAGCGTCTAAATTCTTGAGATTTTGCTCGGATTTCTGAAGTGGAAGAGCCATTAGATCTTAGGCTTAGTAATTCCTCTTTGAGTTGGTTAACTTGTTGTTGGCGATCGCGGAGTTGATCTTTGTACTGTGCCCGAATAGAGCGCATTTTTTGCATTTGAGCCGGGCTCAAATTAAGGTCCCGCAATAAGGCAGCTCGATCCTGTTTGTTGCCACTTCTAGGATTGTTCCATGTGGGTGATTGTCTATAACCTGGGTTAACTGGGGATGGGGTATATCCATTGGTTTCACTTGGATCTTCTGATGCCCCAGTACCTGTGCCATAATCACCGGTTTGAGCCATGGCAGGTAAACTAGCGTTCAAAATGAATGGGGTGCCAACGGCAAGTCCTGTGCCCAGCGTTGTACCAAGTAAGGCAACTGTTGCAAGTTGGGATAGACGCATAGCTTAAATATTCTCCAGAAATACCAGTGCAATCGGTGAAAGACAAAATTAACGAGGAGCGAATTGCTATTAATCTAAGATTGCCCCCCTACTGAAGGGGCAAAGCGTTCTCTCGGTCAGCAGCAGTTACGTCATCCCAGCTTTATCTGTTGATGGTTTCTATCGCTACAAGTTCCCGCCTTGTGTGAGACAAATTCTTCAATAAAAATCAGGATTCCCAGCATTCTATTGGCGCACTGAACATCAGTGCTGCAACGGCGCTACTCTACTATGTTCATACTTCCCAAAAGCATACAGTCAGCGATCGCTCGACTTCTTTTGGCCCTTCGTGACAATATCCACAGTTGTATAAAGCTGCGGAAATCTATACAGATGCTAGCGCCTGGGCCATCAGCTGTTCGGCCTGATGACGATAGCCGCCGCCAAACAAATTGAAGTGATTCAAAATATGGTAGAGATTGTAGATCGTCTTGCGTTGGGCGTAACCTGCATCTAGTGGCCATTCATTTTGGTACCCCTCATAAAATGCAGCAGGAAACCCGCCGAAGAGTTCCGTCATGGCAAGATCCACTTCGCGATCGCCCCAGTAAACCGCAGGATCGAATAAAACAGGTGCTCCTGAGCGCGTAAACCCTGCATTCCCAGACCACAGGTCGCCATGCACGAGGGAGGGAACAGGGTTGTGGTTCAGGATTTGAGGTAAAGCCTGCAACAGTGATTCGGCCTGAGCTAAATGAGCACCACGGCGTTGCGCTAGTTGTAATTGAAAACCAATGCGGTGTTCAGTGAAAAATGTACTCCAGTCTTGGGTCCAAGGATTGGGCTGCAAAGTGCTGCCAATCGTATTGTTGCGGTGCCAGCCAAACCGATCTGCATTAGTACTGCGGTGCAACTGAGCCAGCCGACGCCCCATCTCTTGCCACCCGGAGCCACTGTTGCGACCTAAGTCGAGCCACTCTAGAACGTGAAAACTGTTGTTTTCGACAGTGCCCCAGCAAATACTTTGCGGTATGCAGATAGTGTTGGATACAGCTAAATCTTTGAGCCCTAACGCTTCTGCTTCAAACATGCTGACCTGGCTGGCCTGGTTTAGCTTAATAAAATAGCGCTGTTGACCATTGCTAATGCAAACGGCTCGATTGATGCTGCCACCCCCCACAGAGTGGATTTCTTTCACGTTAAAGGGTTGTCCGGTTACAGCTTGAATCTGATCGCTAATTGCATCCCACATGGTTAAACGGTTAAGGCAAACGGCTTTAGCATGACAAAAAGTGGCGAGTGCTGTTGCAACCGCCACTTTTTGAAGATTGGATCGAAACCTCTGCTAGAGGTTTATTCCACAGATGACTGAGGACTAGTCCTCGTATAAGCGACACTCGGCCGCATCTGGGTTGTCGTCACAATACTGTTGGAGGGAGGTTTTGTGTCCCTCGTCACCCTTGGCGCGTTGGTGAGCGGCTTCTGCCGATAATTCTTCTAGCTCGTCGTATGCAACTGCACAAGCGCTAGAATCTGCACCTTCAGTAGCGCAAACTTCACGCGCTTGCTGTCTTGCCTCTTCAATTTTGTCTTGAATATTGCTCATAACTTTTAAGTCTCAAAAACTGTCGCTAAATGAACCTAAGCTGATACTGGCTGTGGAGCCTAGCTTGAACCTGGGCGAAACGTTTTCCACTCCCTAGTTTAGCTTGATATTGTCGGTGTCGCAGAATGAGCTGCGATCGCCTCTTCACACTTTAGGATGCACCTACTTCAGTGCGTGTAAAGCAATCGATATTTGCCTGTTGGGGTTGAATCCTTCCATGGCAACCGATGCAGCATACTAAAAACGAAAATCTTAAATCAATCTTAAATAACGCTGAAAGTGGCTACAAATCTCAATAATAGGGCGACGTTCGTAATGGCCTAGGTTAGATTGTGAGCGAGAATACTGTTCAAAGTTGCGGGGGTACGTAGACTTGTAAACAACTAAGAGGGAACTGAAAATGTCTAAAATTTGTGATGATATTAACCAAACCGACCAGATGCGCTTTTGGGTCAGCGAGTTAACGGCTCTGACACCAAAGCAAGTTGATTCTGTATTAGAAATGCTACGGTCACGTAAAATTAGATCCTTAGACCGGATGGCATCTTAAGCGGCTTCCGAGTCTGACTTATCGGTCTTATTTTCTTATTTATCAATTTCTTATTGCCTTCATTGGCTTCGTTTTATTATGTCTTTTGACTGAGGAGTTTATACATATATCCACCAAAAGTAATGCTTAACTCTAATCCTTTCGGTTGATGTTTGGTTCCCCCTTGTTTCTGCTTTTCGAGCCCTAATGAGGTTCGGTTTTATGAGTTCAAGGGATTAGAGATTCGGACGAGAAAGCATAGACTTCTCCTAGGTAGGCTCTGTGCATCGTCATGGTGGCTAGTGTTGGGGTTCCTTGATAGCTAGGGGGCAAGTTCTGCCTAAAAAATTGTTTGCTTGGCCGCACTAGTCGCCTTCTTTTGTTATGGGGCTTGTTCAGGGCGGCCTAAGGTTGTGTGCAAGCCTCTGTGATAGCCTTTCAGCATTGAGTTAAGCCTTCAGAACTCTGTTAGACTGCGAAGGGAGTTTTAGGGTCTTTTAGCATTTTGGGTAAAACGATATTACAGAAGCCCCTAAGGCTTTTGTTTGTGTCTACATCCGTAGGGCCATTGGGATCTGGTGCTGGTGGGGGTGTAGAGCTCACGCTCCTGAATACAGCAAACCTGATGGTTGAGCGGGGGCATACCTTAGCAATTGTGGCACCGGTAGGGTCGCGTTTGCCCGATGTGCAGGTGATTGAGATTGAGGGCGAATGCCAGGTGCCTGCTCAAACCTTAGATCGCAATGTTCCCATTACGATGCCGAGTAATGCTGTACTGAGCAATATGTGGGCCTATGTGCGGCAGGTACAGGATCAATTCGATCTGATTGTCAATTTTGCATATGATTGGTTGCCCTTCTATTTGACCCCTTTTTTGCGGACACCAGTGGCCCATTTGGTGAGTATGGGGTCTTTGAGTGATGCAATGGATGCGAGTATTGCGCCGATTGCACAGCGTTATCCGCATTCCATTGGTGTTTATACACGCACTCAGGCACAGACGTTTCCCTTTGCAGATCGCTGTGTGCCGTTGGGAAGTGGTCTTGATTTGTCGCTCTATCACTATTGTGAGACGCCAGACTTCGGCTTATGCTGGCTCGGTAGAATTTCACGGGAAAAAGGGCTAGAGGATGCGGTGGCTGCGGCCCAAGCCACCCAGATGCCGCTTAAGGTGATGGGGCGATTGCAGGATCCCGAATATTTCCAAGAAGTAGGCCAAGGGTGTCCACCAGGAACCTTTGAGTATTTGGGTTTTTTTGAAACAGAGCAGATGCAAGCCATTGTGAGACGCTGTAAAGGCTTGCTAGTAACCTCGCGGTGGGTGGAGGCGTTTGGTAATGTTTTGATTGAGGCACTATCGTGCGGTGTGCCTGTTATTTCTTATCGACGCGGTGGGCCTGCAGAGATTGTGAGAGATGGCAAAACCGGATGGCTCGTGGAGCCCGATAGTGTGGAAGGTCTGATTACTGCCATTCAGAAGTTAGATCAAATAGATCGGCGTGACTGTCGTCTTCAGGCTGAGCAGGAGTTTTCTCTCGATGCTTTGGGCGATCGCACCGAAGCGTGGTTTGCAGCTGTGTTGCAATCTTGGCCTAGTGATGAGGCAAAGGAAGGTTGTCTATGAGTGCCATTACCCTGCGATCGCTCAAGAAAGACTTTGGCATCAAAGAGATTTTACGAGATGCCAGCTTTAGTCTCGGGCCAGCGGATAAGGTGGGTGTGATTGGCACCAATGGGGCTGGCAAATCGACGATGCTCAAAATGATGGCGGGGTTAGAGCCAGCCGATAGCGGTACCCTGTGGACGAACCCGAGCCTTAAGGTTGTTTACTTGCCCCAGCAACCGAATTTAGACGATGAGCGCACCGTCCTAGAGCAAGTGTTTGCCGATAGTGGTGAAAAAGCGGCGTTAGTCCAAGAATATGAGGCGCTGTCTGCTCAACTGGCGCAGCACAGTGGCAACCTCGATCAAATCATGGCGCGGTTGTCCCAAGTGACGCATCGCATGGATACGATTGGTGCTTGGGACCTAGAAACCCAGTCCAAAATCGTCTTGACCAAGTTGGGTATTGAGAACTTTGACGCGAAAGTGGGCAGCTTATCCGGCGGCTACCGCAAGCGGATTGCCCTGGCGACGGCATTATTGTCGAATCCAGATGTGTTGCTGATGGACGAACCGACCAACCACTTGGATGCTTTGTCGGTTGAGTGGTTGCAAAGCTATTTACAACGCTTTCATGGTGCCTTGCTATTGATTACCCACGATCGCTATTTTCTCGATCAAGTGGTTAACACCATTGTGGAGATTGATCGGGGCGACTTGTATGCCTATGAAGGGAACTATTCCTACTATCTAGAGAAAAAAGCCTTGGCCGAGGATGTGGCCGCTAGTGCGCAGCGCAAACATGCTGGTGTGTTGCGGCGTGAACTAGAGTGGCTGAAGCGAGGACCTAAGGCACGCAGTACCAAGCAAAAGGCACGGATTGATCGGATTCGGGCCATGCAAACCCAGGAGTTTAAGCAGGCCAAGGGCAAGGTCGAAATTTCAACGGCAGGTCGGCGGATTGGCAAAAAAGTTGTTGACATCAATGCGGTTGCGAAAGGTTTTGAAGGGCGATCGCTCATCCGCAACTTTAGCTACAACTTTAGTCCGGAGGATCGGATTGGTATTATCGGCCCCAATGGTGTGGGCAAATCTACCCTTTTGAACCTGATCACTGGACGCCTTCAGCCGGATGCAGGAACCGTAGACATTGGTGACACCATTGTCTTTGGCTACTTCGACCAACACTCAGACGATTTAGCTCTGAATCCTGAACAACGGGTCATTGACTACCTAAAAGACATTGCCGAACTGATTACTACAGCAGACGGCACTGTAATTACCGCCTCACAAATGCTAGAGCGGTTCTTATTTACGCCTAATCAGCAATATTCCCCCATCGAGCGATTGTCGGGCGGCGAAAAGCGGCGTTTGTTTTTACTGAAGGTGCTGATGGCTGCACCCAATGTTTTGATTCTTGATGAACCAACCAATGATTTAGACGTACAAACCTTGGCCGTTCTAGAAGATTATCTAGAAGATTTTAACGGTTGCGTGATGGTGGTTTCTCACGATCGATATTTTCTAGATCGCACCGTCGATACCATTTTTGCCTTTCAACCAGATGGTACGCTACGTCAATATCCTGGCAATTATTCGGTTTACTTGGACTTTAAGCAAGCCGAAGAGGCAACGGCTGCTAAGGCAGAAGCGGCCCAAGCCGCAGCGCAACAGTCCTCATCTAAAGCTGAAACCCAAACGGTTACCACTACAACCACCGCTACAACGCCTCCAACATCTCAATCTCGCAAGCGGTCTTATAAGGAAAAACGAGAATTAGAGCAACTGGAAGCGCAAATTCCCGAAATGGAGTTGCAAAAGGCAGATTTAGAAAAACAACTGTATCACAACCCTCCTTCTGGCTTTACAGAACTAACTCAGCTTTCCGAACGATTGGCGGAATTGGGCGAGGCGATTGACACAGCTACGCTGCGTTGGATGGAGTTGTCAGAACTAGCCGAGTGAGCTGAGCGACTCGCTACGGGGTATGGCAGAGCTATGAAGTCGTTAAAAGCCTGCCCAGTTTCGGGGTTTAGATGAGACCTGCTCTAGCGCCAGTCTTGTCAGACTCAATCGGAGCTATGGTTAAAGTAGTTTCAAACTAGCGTGACTATGCCTCATCGCCAACAACTCCTTCAGGTTAGAACCAGCGGTAAGTCGTTGAGTAATATCACCCGAAATGTACAAGAGGCTGTTGCTCAATCTGGGATTACTACAGGACTATGCTCTATATTTCTGCGTCACACCTCGGCGAGCTTGATTATTCAAGAGAATGCTGATCCTGATGTACTGAGCGATTTAGAAACTTTTTTATCTAAACTCATTCCTGAAGGCCCTTACTATCGTCATAGCACAGAAGGGCCAGACGATATGCCTGCCCATATCCGTACTGCCTTAACCCATACTTCTGAGCAAATTCCTGTCAATGGTGGGCGTTTGGTGCTAGGAATTTGGCAGGGGATTTATGTGTGGGAGCATCGGCAGCATGGATCTCAAAGAGAAGTAGTGATTCATATTTCAGGCGACTGATTCGCCTTTTGTTTAAGTTGATGCAATTGTGATTTCTGTACTTTCAGTAAGGAGCTTATAATGGCTCGATTTAGCCCTTATTCTTTGCAACTTCAACTTACCCGCTTGTTTAAAGATGGACAGTCATTTTTTGCGACTTCCAAAGTAGAGCAATGGCTGATAGAACGTGGAGAAGATCCACAAGCCTATCTGATTTCCTTTAATCGCAAGCCTGCACCAGCGGAATCAGGACTTCCTTTTTTAATTGAGACTGAACTCAAGCGGCGCGATGGAAAACCAGTGGAGGAATGGTTGCTTCGACAAATTCAAGAACAGCAATAGTCCTCATTCAGACTTTTAGATGCACGCTCAGGAATACAAAGCGGTTTCTTGCGCTTTAATCCACTGTTGTAACGGAACCTGCTCTTTTAGGGCGTATGTTTAGAATCTTCGATTTGGAGCGTTTGTAAAGATAGATTTCGATTTTTTTGAGTGTGTTCTACGGGCTAACCTTGAACGCTATTTTGTGCTCGTATTTGCCTTTTTTTATCCCAAAAGAGGGGAAGTTCTCGTGACCTGCTGAGTCCTAAAACAGCGAATTTTTACTATTAGAAAATTTTCCCCTTTGGCAGAAAAATATAATGAGTCTACCTCTAGGTAGATCTTGACAGTTTAAGTGAACGCTTGAAGAGGGATTTATGGGATTTTAAGGGAATCCTTAAAGTGGGATCAACAAGATTTTGAGGGAATCCTTAAAGTGGGATCAACAAGATTCTACAAAAAGAGTCTTGTGCTCACTTAAGGTACAGTTCAGCATTGCGACCCAATCCGATGACGCGACTCGACTGGTCTGCTGCAATTATCCGCGATCCGCTAAGTATTAGCCCTTCCGCTAGTGCGCTTGAGGCGATCGCATTAATGAGTGCGGGCGGAAATGTTTGCGACTTTACGTGTGAAATCGAAGTTGCACCCGATCAATGGGCGCTTCAAGCGCAACGAAGCTGCGTATTGGTGTTAGAAGACGGCGAACTGGTCGGCATGTTGACTGACCGAGATTTTGTTCATTTAAGTGCCACACACCTCGATCTCGCTGAATTGACCATTGCGGATATTATGGTTGCTCCAGTGGCAACGTTAAAGATTGATCAGCTAATCGATCTGTTTGTGCCCCTTAAGCTGTTTCAGAAATATACCACTGCCCATTTGCCTTTGGTGGATGACCACAACAAAGTGGTTGGCCTCATTACCAACAGTACAGTGCGACGTTTGCTGCGTCCCATCGACTTGTTGCAGACCCAGACTGCATCGGACATTATGACAGTTGATGTGGTTCATGCTTCCCCGGATGCGACGTTGGTTGAGCTCACACAACTGATGACGGCGCATCGCGTCAGTTCTGTGGTGATTGTGGAGGGTAGCGAAACTGATGCGAGTGGGCTGAAACCCCTGGGCATCGTCACTGAACGAGATATTATCCAGTTTCTGGCCCTAGAACTCAACTTTAGCCTCACCCAAGCGCAAGTGGTGATGAGTAATCCTGTATTCTCAATGCGCCCTCATAGCTTCCTCTGGTCCATTCAAACCTTGATGCATGAGCGACAAATCAATCGGGTTGTGATTACAGATACTCAGGATTGTTTAAAGGGAATTGTGACGCAAACGCATTTGCTCAATGCGCTCCATTCCAAAGATATCTATCAGATCGCAGAAACCTTAGAGCAAAAAGTTTCGCGGTTAGAGGCGGAGAAGCTGACGCTCCTGCAACTGCGCAATGAAAAACTTGAACTACAGGTGCAAGCCCGTACTGCTGAACTGCAGCTTCAGGCACAACGCGAGCGGCGTTTAGCGCAGCGCGCGCAATCGGAATTAAAGGAGCGCCAGCGGGTTGAAGCGCTACTAGCGGTACAAAATGCGGTTCTAGAACGCATTGCTAAGGCAGAACCATTAAAGGACGTTTTATATGACCTCGCCTCTTCTATGGAAAGGCAACTCGAACAGGGGTTGGTTGCGATTCTATTATGCGATTCCATTGGTTATTTAGGAAATGCAGTTGCACCGCATCTACCACCATCTTGCTTAGGTTTGGTAGAGGGAATCCCTGTTGCTGAGGGGGCAGGATCTTGTGGAACGGCAGCATTTCGAGGCGAGCAGGTTGTGGTAGAAGATATTGCAACCGACCCCCTCTGGAACGACTATCGAGAGTTGGCGCTAAGTCATGGATTGAGAGCGTGCTGGTCGAAGCCGATTATGGCCAATGATGGCCAGGTTTTAGGTACCTACGCGGTTTATTTTCGAACCGTTAAGGCGATGGATGCCAAAGTTCTGGAGGATATTGGTAAGGCCGCAAATATTGCTGGAATTGCGATTGAGCGGGCGCAAGCTCAACTTGCACTTGCGCAACTTAACCAGGAGCTAGAACAAAAGGTCCAAGCACGCACTGCGGCGTTGCAGCAAAGCGATGAACGCTGGAATTTAGCGTTACAGGGAACGAGCGATGCAATTTGGGACTGGGATGTTAAAACGCATCAAGTGTTTTATTCACGACAGTGGGAGGCAATGCGAGGCTCCAAAGCTCAGGATGTCAGTGTTCCTTTAACGGAGTGGTTCGCAGCGATTCATCCTGAAGACTATGCTCAAACCATGGCATTGTTCGATGCACACCTGATGGGTTTGACTGAATTTTATGCAGCTGAATACCGAGTGCTACATCGAGACGGTTCTTATGTCTGGATTCTAGATCGCGGCAGAGCGTTACGGAATCGGACGGGCCAAGTTGTGCGGATGGCAGGGTCTAAAACAGATATTAGCGATCGCAAAAAATCGGAGCAGATTATTCATCAACAAGCGCAGCAGGAGACGTTGCTGCGAGAAATTACCCAGTATATTCGTCAGTCATTAGATTTACAAACGACGTTTCAGACCGCATGTGAAGTGATTCGTCAGTTTTTGCATGTTGATCGGGTAAGCATTTTCAAGTTCGATCTTGTCTCTCGATTTGAAGACGGTGAATTTGTGGCCGAGTCGGTTGTAGCGCCCTATCATTCGGTACTCAAAACACGAGTACACGATGCTTGTTTTGGTGCGCATTGTGCTTCTGGTATTGCAAAAGGCCAATTTTATGCCGTCAGTGATATTTACGACGATGACATCAAATCTTGCTATCGGGATATGCTGTTGCAGTTCCAGGTGCGAGCCAATTTAGCAATGCCATTGCTCTGTGGCGATGAGCTTTGGGGTTTATTGTGTATCCACCAATGTACAATGCCGCGTCAGTGGTTAGAAAAGGAACAGAAACTGACCCAACAGATTGCCAACCAGCTGGCGATCGCCATTCAGCAAACCAGTCTATTTGAGCAATTGCAGCAAGAGTTATTAGAACGCCAACAAGCCCAAACCTTGCTAACCGAAACCAATCAAAAGCTAGCTCTCAGTAATGACGAATTGGCCCGTGCTACGCGCTTGAAAGATGAATTTTTGGCTAATATGAGCCATGAGCTACGAACACCGCTCAATGCTATTTTGGGCATTTCTGAGGCAATGCAAGATGGAATTTTAGGACCGTTAAATGAGCGGCAGAAACAGTCACTTTCAACGGTAGAAAATAGTGGCTAACATTTGTTGGCTTTGATTAACGATATCCTCGACGTTGCAAAGATTGAGGCCGGACGGCTTGAATTAGAAATTTCAACAGTTTCGATTTCGCACCTCTGTAACTCTAGCCTTGCATTTGTGAGGCAACAGGCACTGCAAAAACAAATTCAGCTACAGGTTAGTCAATTATCTCATCTGACTGATATTGCAGTAGACGAGCGACGAATGCGACAAGTTTTGATTAATTTACTGACCAATGCAGTTAAATTTACGCCCGTGGGTGGCCGGGTGACGCTGGAGGTGTATTTAGAACCACAGATAATGAATTTGGCGGAGCGAGTTTCTCTATTTCGGCCTAAGCCGATCCGCTCTGGAAATTTTGATAAATATGTTCACTTTTCTACCCTCTCATCTGAATTAAGGCAGTCTGAACTTTGTTTTGCCATCAGGGACACTGGCATTGGCATTCCCGAATCGTTTCGGCAAAAGCTGTTCCAACCCTTTGTGCAGGTGGATAGTAGTCTCAACCGCCAATATGAAGGGACAGGGTTGGGGTTAACGCTGGTTAAGCAAATTGCGGAGCTTCATGGGGGTTCGGTGGACTTGGAGAGTGAGCCAGGACGGGGCAGTTGTTTCACCGTGCGGCTGCCTGCAAGCTGTATCGAATCGACAGAACTGTTGAATGCAAAGCCTTATGTATCTATCGCGCCTTCTGCTGTTGCAACTGGTTCTTTTTCAACGGATATTAATGCTGTGCCAGAGGGTGTGGTTGAGCTGACTCATAAATCGCCGCTGATTTTATTGGCTGAAGATAGTGAGGCGAATGTAGGTACGATTTCTTCTTATCTCAACGCGAAAGGATTTCGTTTGGAGTGGGCCAAGAATGGCGAGGAAGCGATCGCCCTCACTAAGACACTGCATCCCGATTTAATTTTGATGGATATTCAAATGCCAGG
>DATNQK010000369.1:0-5188 GCA_036704065.1 Stenomitos sp. | reverse complement strand
GCCAACCCATCGATTTTGTCGGGATTGGTCGTACTCGGCTTTTCCATAGGTTTCCTGCTGAGCCAACCAAGGGCCACTCCCGCCCTTGAGTGCCAGATTAAATGAGAGCGTTGTGTTCCGGTTCAAGTTAAACAACAAAATGCGATCGCCTTGTCGAGGGGTGGTAGCAGCGTAGATCCGCAGGTTAGCCGCTGAAGCGGGTTCAACCTTGAGCCAGCGGGCTTGCGGCAGTGCAAACTCCCCAAAGAGTGTTGCAGCTTGAGCGCTCGGGAAGGGGGTGCCGAAGGGGAGAGGCGGTACACCACGGTTACAACTATTGCTGGCGTTAGGAAACCCAGGGCTGAAGGCCGAATAGGTGGCAAAGGTTTGCCAGCCGTACAGCGCATCACTAAAGTTACCCGTTGGTTGCTGACCCGATTGGGGATCATGGGTGCAATAATTTTCTAGCAATTCCCACGGCATCGCGGAGAGCAGACCCATTTGGGCACTTTCGGCAAAGATCAGGCCGTGATACAGGGCGTTGACGATGGACAGGGTTTGCTTGTTGGGTCGATTGGGGACGTTGTTGAATTCTCCCAGCAAAATGGGGACGGGGCGTTTGCCCATACTTTGGCGCAAGTCGGCAATGTGTTGTTGAAACTGGGCGATCGCACCATTGAGTAAGAACTCATCGCTGGCTGTTTCAACCGACTGTGGGTAGTAATGAATTTCTACAAAATCATATTTAGCTTGGCGCAAGACTGTTTGCGTCCAGCCCCAAGGGTTGCGTAGATCGTACTGGTTTACAACAACACCCACTGGAGCACGGGGATCCGCAGTTTTGATTCTAGGGTAGAATTCCTGGGCGACGCGGTTGGCATAGGTGTTCGCATCATGGCGCTTAGCATTACGATCCGTTGCCCAAGACCCAAAAACTTCATTGCCAACGGTCCAATAAGCCACTGCATACCCTCTAGCTTTGGCATGGGCAACCCAATCTGCTGCATCTTGAGGATCGCCACCGCCTGTTCCGGCTGCATTGCTGCCGTAGTTGAGGGTAATGGCTACAGCAACCTGGGCAGGCTTGACTAAGCGATTCATGAACTGATCAAAGGCGGCGTTAGGGTGGGCTACCCACGGGTGTGCTAAACGGTTCGTCCGCCATTGGTAATGATCGGACTCGGAGCCACCTGGCCAGCGCACAAGGCGAGCATGGATGCGGCGCAACAGTTCAACCACACCAGGTCGCGCAATGTCTTGAGTGACGTGTAGGTTCATTCCCAAGGCATGGGTAGGCACGGGATTTCCTGGCTGATCGAGCCTTAGGGTAACTTTGGGCTGAGCATTAGGCACAACCTTTGCTGGGGGCAAACTCGATACCATGCCCCCACTGGCTTGAGCTGCATCTGTGACGGTGCTTCGGCTGAGTGAGAGGCGGCAACAACTGACCAGGGTGCTTCCTAGTAAAAGTACAGCTATCCAAACAATGGGTCGGTCGCTCACTTGGGTGTTTAACTGGGGCACAGTATGAGCCTTTGGAAATAATGCGGCTGTAAGATAACTTACTCAGCACTGATCAGCAATACAACAGTTCATCTCATCGAGCAAAACAATGTAACAGATCCCCTCAAATAAAATTGGAATATTTGTGAAGCACTTTTTCCCAATTTAAGAGCTTGAACCTTGCGGATGAGGCAGAATCAGGATAAGTGAGAATCCAGGTTTTAGTTCTCAATTTTTCCAAGCTTCATGATTCTGGGAGTTATCGCATGTCTAGGTTACTGGTAACGCAGTATCAGGCAGAAGTTGAAAAAATCATTCGGTATGGTGGTTCCAAAAAGGAAACCAGCATTCGTAATGCATTTGAGCGGCTACTCAATGATTACTGCAAGCCTCGCAACTATTTGCTGATCCCAGAGCTAGATTTTAAGACTAAGTTCAATACAACGGTTTTCCCCGATGGCACGGTGAAGGATGCCATCCGCCTGGAACATGGGTGGTGGGAAAGTAAAGATCAATACGACAAAATTGACGAAGAAATCGAGAAAAAATTAGAAAAGGGTTACCCAGACGAAAATATTCTGTTTGAAGACTCCCAAACTGCGGTGCTGATTCAGCACAGTCGAGAGCAGTTGCGGGTTTCTATGCAGGATGCGGAGGCATTGGATGGGCTCATCAGCACGTTTGTGGACTATGAGCGCCCTGAAGTACGCAATTTTCGGGCGGCAATTACCAAATTCAAAGAAGATGTCCCTTACATTCTGGTGGCACTGCGGGACATTATTACCCAGCAAGAAGAGAGCAATACTCAATTTAGGGAACGTCGCAACGCCTTTCTAGAAGTTTGTCGCCAGTCGATCAACCCAGAAATTGAGATCTTTGACATCCATGAGATGTTGATTCAGCACATTCTTACGGAGGATATTTTTACCAATATTTTCCATGAGTCACAGTTTCATCGCGAAAACAACATTGCGCGGGAACTGTCAGAAATTATCAACACTTTTTTTACGGGGGCGACCCGCAAAAACACGCTTAAAAGCATTGAACACTACTATGCGGTGATTCGTCGGTACTCAGAAAACATCGCTAACCACCACGAGAAGCAGAAGTTCCTCAAGGCGGTGTACGAAAATTTCTACAAAGCATATAACCCAAAAGCGGCGGATCGGTTGGGGATTGTTTATACGCCGAATGAAATTGTCCGCTTCATGATTGAGAGTGCGGATTATCTAGTGCATAAACACTTTGGTAAGTTATTGAGCGATCCGGGGGTTGAAATTCTTGACCCCTGTACGGGTACAGGAACCTATGTGACGGAACTGATTGAATATTTACCTGCGGATAAGCTAGAGCATAAGTATAAACATGAAATTCATTGTAATGAAGTGGCGATTTTGCCCTATTACATTGCTAATTTGAATATTGAGTTTACCTATCAACAGAAGATGGGTAAATATGAGGAATTCAAAAACATTTGCTTAGTAGATACTCTCGATCATTGCACAACGGAGGGACATCAGTTTGATCTTTTTGCGATGAGTGTACAAAATACAGCACGAATTCAACAGCAGAATGATCGTACTATTTCTGTCATTATTGGTAATCCTCCATACAATGCCCATCAGGAAAACTTTAACCAACGCAATGCTAATCGTCTCTACAAAGGAATTGATAAAGCTATTAAAGAAACTTACATTAAAGTGGGGACGGCTCAAAATCAAATTGTTGTTTACGATATGTATACCCGCTTCTTTCGGTGGGCATCTGATAGATTAGGTCAAAATGGCTTAATTGCTTTCATTACAAATCGATCATTTATTGACTCTAAAACGTTTGATGGGTTTCGCAAATGCATCGATCATGAGTTTGATTGTGTATACATTGTGGATACACAGTCGGATGTAAGAAATAATCCTAAAATTTCTGGCACAAAAAACAATGTATTTGGAATTCAGACTGGAATTGCGGTGATGTTTTTAGTCAAAGTTAAACAGGGGCATAAATCATGACTATTGAAGCTGTTATTTTGAAAAATGTCGAAAAGCTTCCTGATATAGTGAAACAAGCAGTTCTTCTTTATACAGAGTTTCTAGCTAGTCAATATACAAAGGACGACTTTGAAGCAATTTAAGTAAAATCTAAAAATGTGTATTGGGTTCGATAAAAGAAGCGTTTGTTTTGTTCTTGTCAGATGATTTTGATTAATTTAAATATTAATATGTGATGAGTTATATTTTGTTAAATGCTTATCCAATTCAGCGAGTGTGGGCATGAGTACGGCAAAAATCTTTTACTTTACGTTGCAGGATGAGCAAACTAAGGAAGAAAAGCTCGACTGGTTTGAACGGACACGATTTGAAGATATTCCGTTTGACCACATTACGCCTGATCAGAAGGCCAATTGGATTAATTTAACAGATAACGATTTTGATAGTTTAGTTCCTTTGTTGAGTAAGGAAGTTAAGCTAAAACGATCTCAGAAAGCAATTTTCAAATTCTTCACATTAGGTATAAAAACAGATAGAGATGCTTGGGTTTATGACTACTCTGGAATAGCTCTAGCCAAAAAAGTTAATTACATGATTCAAGCTTTTGAGGCAGTAAGACAAGGAGAGGATGTTCGAAACTTAGATATTAAATGGGATAGAAATCTTGATAGATATATCAAGAAAGGAATAAAAAAAGAATTCTCGGAAGGGCTGATTCAAGATTCGATATATCGTCCATTTGTTAAAAGTAAAATCTATTATGATCTTCATTTTAATAAAGAAACTCATCAAATTCCATCTGTTTTTTCTAGAAAAATTAATGAGAGCTTGATGATCTGTTTTACTGACGCAGGCTCTCAGAAAAAATTTATGACTATTGCTATTCGTAATATTCCTGATTTTCATTTGGTTGGGGCTGCTGCTTCTGCCCAATGTCTTCCCCTTTACCGCTACGACGAAAACGGGAACTGCATCGACAACATCACTGACTGGGCATTGGAGCAGTTTCGACAGCATTATCAGCCCTCACCTCCCCAGCCCTCCTCTCCCGCAGGAGAGGAGGGGGCCGAGATTGGTATTGCTGAAACAGGCAAAATAGGCGCAGTCCATCTCCCCTCTCCTGCGGGAGAGGGGCTGGGGGAGAGGGCCATAGCTAACCCACTAGAAAGCATAGACCCCTTAGTTTATTTGTCTGGCGCGAGGCGAAACATTCCAGAAGCGCTTTTACAAAGGGCTAGAGCACTACGGCAGCAGCAAACACCCGCAGAAAAAATTTTGTGGGAATGTTTGCGAGCCAACCGACTGAATAACGCAAAATTTCGACGGCAGCATAATATTGGGCCGTACATTGCTGACTTCTACTGCTCTGCAGCAAAATTAGTCATTGAACTAGACGGTGAGATTCATCAAACCCAGAAAGACCGAGACGGCGATCGCAATACCTGGATGCAAGCCAATGGCTTAACCGTCCTCCGATTTCAAAACGCAGACATCACAGAAAACCTAGAACAAGTTTTAACGACGATCTCAGTCTATTTACCCTCACCTCCGCAACCCTCCTCTCCTATGGGAGAGCAGGGAGCCGGAAAAGGCTCGGATCTCCCCTCTCCTGCGGGAGAGGGGCTAGGGGTGAGGGCTATCACAAAACTCGATATTTTCCACTACACCTACGCTGTTCTCCACCATCCCGCCTACCGCACCAAATACGAACTCAACCT
>DATNQK010000368.1:0-1744 GCA_036704065.1 Stenomitos sp. | reverse complement strand
GTTCATTCTTTTGGTTCTGTTCGTAGTCCAAGCATCAGTCAGATGAAGTGCGGCTGAGGAGCCAGTGATTTCCGGGCATAACCTGTTAGAACGCTGAGTATTGGCAATCCAAGCATGAACCCTCAATCCATCCAAGCTTGGAGCCACACTACAAAGGAAGGGAGCGGTATGACTACCCCAAAAAAGATTTTATTAATTGACTGAAGTTTAGACTAAGGGCAGGCGAGAACGTCCCAACTCCATACAGGAATTGAGTGATACGGCAAGATCAAACCAATCAGAAGTTAAGCAGGCTTTTTCTTGTCGGTTTTGGGTTTGCTAAATCGTTTCCTGACAGTTGGATAGCGAATGCGACGAGAACGGGGTTGACCGGGTGGCCATCCCGGTGACTTTCCACGGGGTTTGGGAGCAGGGGCAGGGGTACCAATCACCACTAAAACTTGTGCAAAAGCATTGGCTGTCCGACCTGGTGAGAGATTAGGTAAGGATTTTTGCCAGGGCAAAGGTGAATCTTGCACCTCCGGTCGAGCTAACCAAAGTTGCCAACTCAGCAGGGGCATTAAGTCACTCCACCGTTGCGAGGCTTCAGGGGTAGACAACTGGGGCAGCGTCCAATGTAAGCGTTGTTTTGCAAAGCGATACCAGTGATCAATGGCAAAACGACGCAAGTATTGCTGCCAAACCATTGCCAGGTTGGGAGGCTCCAGTCCTAGCCAAATTAACCACAAGGGTTTGAGGGGTGTGGGCGTTGAATGGCTCAGGCGCTCAACTCGAATGAGAGACAGCACCTGCTTTGCCGCCTGCTTCAAATGCAAACCATGCCAAATCTGTAATCGCAGTTGTCCCCATTTTTCGTCTTCCACCTGCTGTTGCTCATCGGGTTGCCACCAACTGGTCGGCTCATTGAGCTTGAATTTGTCGCCATGCTTGCGAGGTCGTCCAGTGCCCGTGTAGGGGGGAGGAGCACCATAGAGAACCCGGTTTGAGCGCAGTCGGATCAACTTGTCACAGTTAAGGTCAGCCGTTTTCAACAGGAAGGGGGCACAGCCGTACTCGGCATCCCACAACGATAAAGGGCGAGTTGTGAGTTTCTGACAGACCTGAGCCAGTTGAGCGGCAGCCTTTTCAATCGGCGTTTCGGCACTGGTAATGCGTTCATGCAGCAACGGCAGTGCCCAACTGCCTTGAGTCTGGGGGATCCAAGCAATTGTGCTATAGCCTTGTCCTACCGTCACCGGTTTGGCTCCACTCATTGGATTAGCCTGGTGTTCATAGGTGCGTTCTCGCAGCGTTTCTGCTTGCAGTCTTGACCATGCTGTATGGTCTCCAGCTAACACGACCCGATCGTCCTGCGGCATCTGCTCCAGGTACAATGCCATCAATTCCCCTCGGGGTGGATTGCTATCTTGCACGGATTCGTACAAACTCGGCCACTGCCGTCGAAACACGGGCGACAACGAGAGTTCAGCAAACGAGTAAACGCTGCGGCTGACCAACACTGCATCCATCAGGTCAAATAGGGCATCTCTGCCATTACCCATCAGGCAATAGGCTTGGTGTCGAAACACTCGCAGCTTGTCAAAATGGCTCATAGTCAAGTGATTTGATACGTCCTTGACTATTAAGCGCCCAGATCATTGCGTCTGGACGCTTTTCTTAACCTTTTAGTCTAAACTCCAGTACTAACGATCGTGGTCATACACCACAAATGCGGATACATCTAAAAAAACAAAATCCTCAGCTT
>DATNQK010000367.1:0-6107 GCA_036704065.1 Stenomitos sp. | reverse complement strand
CACAAGCTACCCTAACCGAACGTGCCACGATGGCTCGACGCGCCCGCGAACTGGAACAGCCTCTGGAGGCGGATCGTACTGAAACGCAAAGGGCCTTGGCCGTTGTTGGATTAAATGGGGAATATTTTGGTCTTCATCTGAATGCGATTCGCGAGTTCATCAAGGTGCAAAAAATTGCTTCCATACCTTGCTGCTCCCAGCGAGTTGTGGGCAACATAAATTTGCGCGGCGAAGTGATGACTCTAGTGGACATCCGCGAGTTACTGCACCTTTCGGTGTCCCAGCGGTCTGCCGTCCGCCAAGCCGTCATCGCTCAGGTGGATGATATCGTGGCGGGAATCGCCGTCGATGAAGTTTGTGACATCTTATTCCTTTCTCCTTCAGACATTGCATCTCTTCCCGCAAACGCAGGAGAAGATGGAGATTCACTGCTAGAAGGCGTTGCTCGTTATGGTGAAAGCGTCTTGAGCATCTTGAATTTGTCGAGAGTATTGTCGGCAGATCGGTTTACTGCACCTGCGCTCAGTTAAAGGCTTTGCCGAACTCAGTTAGCGATCGCAGTTTGTCTTAAATTTACTGGCTTAATCAATTTATTCATCAGGAGCAAAGCACCCCATGAAAATTACGAACCGTTTGCGCGCTACAACCATTGGCTTGGCAGCATTGGTGGTCGGTAATGCCATATTTATCGATGCCAATATCAACAAGATGAAAAAAGACGGTCGCGTTGTTAACCATGCTGGTATTGCTCGAGGCGCGACACAGCGTGCAGTTAAACTCGAAATTGCAGGTCAACCGAATGACAAGCTCATTGCGAAGGTTGATGGAATTATCAACGGTTTAATTCGTGGGGATAAGGATCTCGATCTGCCGGAAGCAACTGACCCGAAATTCCGCCAGAAAATGGAGACGGTGGAAGCCTCTTGGGTAAAATTAAAAGATTTGCTGAAAGACTACCGCTCCAATCCTAAGCAGCAAGCCGAACTCGTTGCAGCCAGTGAAAAGTTTTTTGAAACCACAAATGATGCAACATTCGCTGCAGAGGAGCTTTCGATCAAAGATGTGACCTTCGCCCGACAAATCCTGCTGGCTACATTGGGCATTAACTTGGGTGCTCTTGTCCTGATCTGGTTCATCTTGAGATCAGCAACCACCACGTTGAATGTATCCACTAGCTCGGTTGCAGCTAGTTCCTCCCAAATTGCCTCTGCGGTAGAGCAGCAAGAGCGCTTTCTCTCTGAACAAGCAGCTTCTGTCAATGAAACCACGGCAACGGTCGAAGAATTGGGCGCGTCTTCGCGACGGGCCGCCGAACAAGCCGAAGCCTCAGCCTCGGGGGCAAAACAAGCTTTGATACTGTCGGAAGAAGGAGCCCAATCCGTTTCGCGAACCATGGCGGGTATTGATGACCTACGGGAAAAGGTTGGGGCGATCGCCGATAAAATTATGCAACTCAGCGAGCAAACCGCCCAAATTGCCACGATTTCGGATCTCGTGGCTGATATTGCCAGTCAAACCAACATGTTGTCCCTGAATGCCGCCGTTGAAGCTGCCCGTGCAGGAGAGCATGGCAAAGGTTTTGCAGTCGTCGCCGGAGAAGTCCGGAAGTTGGCCGACCAGAGCAAGCATTCCGCTGAGAAGATCAATACCTTGGTGGCGGATATTCAATCTTCCATCAACAGTACGGTGATGGTGACGGACGAAGGAACCAAAACAGCCATCGAAGGCATCAAATTGGCAGAAGGTACCGCAACTTCTTTTGAGGGGATTGCCAAGGCCATTAATGATGTCTTCATCAACAGCCAACAAATCGTCCTCAGTGCCAAGCAGCAAGCCGTTGCTGTGCAGCAAGCCGTGTCTGCCATGAATGCAATTAACCTCGGCTCTCGGGAGACTGCCGCAGGGGTCGTTCAGGTAAAGGCTGCAACGAGTGAACTCGCGAGTACCGCCAGCCAACTCAAAGCCTTGGTGTAGGTCATTTCTATTTTGCATCCGATGCATCCGATACGGGTTTGCTATCAGGAAAGTGGGCTTGGAGCAGTTTTGCTCCCCCGCTATCTTCTCGGATGACACATTTGTCCCTCCATTAAATGAACGAACATGATGTTCATTGAAGACGAAGAACTGCGATCTTTATACAAAACAGCCAGCACAGAACACATTGAAGTGATCGAGCGCGGCCTCCTTCACCTAGAAAAGCACCCTGACGATTACGAAACCCTCAAAGTATTGCTGCGCGAAGCCCATTCTTTGAAAGGGGACTCTCGCATGTTGGGGGTGTCTGATGCGGAAACCATTGTCCACCAAGTTGAAGAAGTCTTGAGCGCGGTGGAACAAGGCCGGAGTGTCTTAACGCCTCAGCTCTGCGATCGCCTATATAGGGCTGTTGATGCCCTGCGTGGGATTGCACGCGCAGCCGTAACGGGAGAGCCATGCAGCGTCAACGTTTTTCAGACGATTGCGCAACTGATGGGTGCCGAGGAAACCACTGTGATCGCTGAGGGAAAAGACCATTCCGAAACGATGGACTTTTTAGCGGATATCCTGCCAGAAACCCCGATCCCTCAAGGCTCACTGTCAGAGAATTCAACAAACTTCCTATTGGAAGAAAATTTCCTCGACACGAGTTTCTTTGAAATTCCCGCCTTGATGATGCCGACAGAAGAGTCCGAGGTGGCTCCCCAGCAAACATCCATCAGCGCCGAACGGTTCGCAGACGAGGTTCGAGACGAAACATTCCATCTCGATACATTGAGGGTAGACTCTGCCAAACTTGACGCGCTGATCGTCCAAACAGACGAGCTTTCCGTATCCAAACTCAGAATGTCACGTCATCTGGAAAGCCTCAGCACCCTGTTTGACCTATGGGAAGACTGGAATCGCTCATATACCACCCATCGATCATCTGCAACCAACGCGATTACCGAAGGCACCACAGATGAGTTCCAGGAACAGACCCTGCGCCATCTCCGCGAATTCGGGCAACGGCTCGGCCAATTACGTCAAGCCTACGGAGAAGATGCAGCGCGGCTGGAAATCGTAGCCAACGAACTGGAAGGGGGCATTCGCAGCTTGCGAATGATGCCTTTGGGCAGCGTGTTTAGCCTTTTTCCTCGCATGGTTCGGGATCTCGCTCGGCAACAGTCTAAAGATATTGAGTTCACCATCGAAGGAGAGGACGTTCTCGCCGATAAGCGTATTTTGGAGGAGATCAAGGCTCCCCTCACCCATCTGTTACGCAATGCAATTGACCACGGTATTGAATCGACCGAGGAGCGCATTGCAGCCGGTAAATCCCCTACCGCAATGCTGCAATTGCGCTGCCGACGCTCCGGCAGCGAACTAGAAATTGAGGTTCAAGACGACGGTCGGGGACTGAATTTAGAAGCCATTCGGGCCACTGCTCTGCGGCGCAATCTCTATAGCGAAGCAGAACTAAACCGTATGTCAGTGATGCAACTACAATCGTTAATCTTTGCACCGGGATTCTCGACGCGAACAACAGTAACGGAAATTTCCGGACGCGGTGTGGGACTCGATGTCGTGCGAGCCAATGTCGAACACCTC
This sequence comes from Stenomitos sp., assembly GCA_036704065.1. GTDB lineage: Bacteria > Cyanobacteriota > Cyanobacteriia > Thermosynechococcales > Thermosynechococcaceae > JAAURS01. The sequence continues at coordinate 2,540 of DATNQK010000367.1, read as the reverse complement.
AAGGGGTCAATCCAGGTGGATTCGATTCCCGGTTGCGGCTGCTTGTTTCGGATTGTTTTGAGTTCTAATCTCACAGCTTCAGAAGCGTTAGTGGTCGAGGTGGAAGGGATAACTTATGCCATTCCCCTAGAATTTATCGAGACCTTAATTCGTCTGCCCAAAGCCGATATCTTTACCCTAGAGGGGCATTTAACCTTCAATTGGCAGGAGCAACCAACCTCGGTAGCGTGGCTGTCGGATCTGTTGGGGCTTTCAACGGCTACCCCTAACTCGCCCCATTCCATTTACAACGTGCGGGACACCTTTGCCTGTGTCGTCATTCGTCATGGAGCGGAGTATCTTGGCCTCTTGGTGGACGACTTCGTTGATCGTCAAAACATTATTCTCAAACCTCACAACAAGCTCCTTGGGCACGTTCGAAATATCGCTGGTTCGACCATCCTCAGCAATGGCGAGGTTTGCATGGTTCTCGAACCTCGGGACTTATTGCACCCCGCTAGCTCCCCAGCCGCAGCGATCGCCATCGAGAGACTCGAAAGAGCAATTGAGAAAACCCAAATTCTCCTAGTCGAAGACTCTATCCCCATTCGCACCCAAGTCAAACGCATTTTGGAAGGGGCGGGCTACGAAGTCACTGCCGCTGTTGATGGGTTAGATGGCTTCAATAAGCTCAGGGCAGGAACATTTCATGCCATCGTCTCCGATGTGGAAATGCCCAACCTGAACGGACTGGAGTTGACGAGCCGCGTGCGAGAGTTCTCGGAATACGAAGAACTCCCCATCGTCCTCGTAACAACCCTCGCCAAAGAGGAAGACAAACGCCGAGGAGCGGAAGTTGGAGCCAATGCCTATCTCACGAAAGGTAACTTCAACCAAAGCTTGTTATTAAACACCCTAAGGAGATTGATTTAGTTATGGCACCCGTCAAAGTTGTACTTGTTGAGGATTCCGTTGTTGCGCTGGAAATCTTAGAGAGATTGCTCGATAGTTCTCCCGAGGTGGATGTTGTGGGAAAAGCACGAGATGGCGCTGAAGCCCTGCGCGTTATTGATCGCACCCAACCCGATGTCATCTGTACTGATTTGCAAATGCCTGGCATGGATGGATTGGAATTCACCAAACAACTGATGGCAAAGCATCCCCGTCCCGTTCTGGTCATTAGTAACGCCGTTCATCCTTCCGATGTTGACAATGTATACGAACTCATGAAAGCGGGTGCGATGGATTTCTTTCCCAAGCCCACGACAGGTACACCCAGCGATTATGAAAAGCTCAAAAGCGCATTAGTCACTAAAATCCGCGTTTTGTCTTCCAAACGGGTTTAACCCCTCATTCGATACGGTTCTTTGTACCCTCTGTCTGTCTCTCTGTGTCAGACGATTGTTTCCCAAGCCCATTGGAAAGGATGGATCATGCTCTGATCGCGTGAGACCTGGCAGAGGAGTAGCGGGTGCAGCGGGATGGGCGTCAAGCGTTCGTTTAGAAAACCTATTCGCTAAGACTGCTAGATCGGAAGTCAGCCCGAATGCAATCATTTGGGCCCTTTTTAAGCCACTTTATTCGGGCTGACCATTCCATTTACAGAATTCAAAAATCGTGACCTCATCTCAAATTCGCGTTTTTTTAGTTGAAGATTCCCCCGTTGCTCTCCACATCCTGGAACGGCTCCTTTCGACATCTTCGGAAGTGACGGTGGTTGGAACAGCGCGCAACGGCCTCGATGCCCTAGAGGCCATTCCGAAAATTCAGCCAGATGTAATCTGTACCGATCTGGCAATGGGTAAGATGGACGGTTTGGAACTCATTCAGCGTCTGATGAAGGTTTTTCCGAGACCCATTTTGGCTATCAGTCAATCCGTACAACCCACTGACACTGAAATGATTTTCCGCCTCTTGGAGGCAGGAGCTGTCGATGTTTTTGCAAAACCTAGATCGGGATTGCAAGAAGACTACGAACGTAGCAGTCATGACTTAATTTTTAAAATTAAAGTGCTGGCAGGGGTCAAAGTTTTTACAAAACGCCGATACCCTTGCATCGCTGATCGGATTTCGCAGGAATCGCCACCCCCGGCTGCTACGGTTCCGCCTCGGGAAAATGGCGAACATTTGATCGTGGCCATTGGGGCTTCTACGGGGGGACCGCAAACCATCCATCGGATCTTGAGCCCATTAAAAGCGGATTTTCCCTGTCCGATCATTTGTGTCCAACATATCAGCCCAGGTTTTCTTGAAGGTCTCGTGGGATGGTTGAATGCAGCCTGTAGGTTAGAAGTCACGATTGCCCGTGCAGGCGATCGCCCTTCGCCAGGGTTCGTTTATTTTGCCCCAGAGGGACACCATTTGATTCTCGATGAGTGTAAGCGTTTTGTATACTCCGATGCCCCTCCCATCGATAACCATCGACCTTCAGTAACAGCTACTTTTCGATCTGTAGCGGAAATTTATGGCGCGGAGAGTATCGGCGTTTTGCTGACGGGGATGGGACGGGATGGTGCTGCGGGTCTGCTTGCGATCGCGCGGGCAGGGGGGCGAACCATCGC
>DATNQK010000366.1:0-10061 GCA_036704065.1 Stenomitos sp. | reverse complement strand
CAAACTGCCAACTAACGCTACGAATAAATTGCTGGAAGATTAAACTGACCCCCCAAGTGGCCAGGAGCGTTTCGAGGGGACGACCGTACAAAAACCGGATCACACTGCGCTCTAGCAGTAAACCCACCAATGCCGTCACCACAAATGCCGCTATCAGCGCAAAGAAAATGTAGCTGTCTGACCAGGGCGAACCCAAGCCCTTAAAGACATTTTGGACCACGAACGTCGTGTATGCGCCTAGCATAATCAGTTCGCCGTGGGCCATATTAATGACCCCCATCAGCCCAAATACAATCGCCAACCCTAAGGCCGCGAGCAATAAAACGGCACCAATACTAATTCCATTAAAAAGGCCATCCAGCACACTTGCCAGCAAAAGCGTTCTCCCTTCTTTGGCGACCCAAAGTACTGCTTAAAATTCTGAACCCTGGGCTACATCAAAACTGTAGCCCAGGCTCCAAAACAATCGATCTTCCTAACCTAAGCGCTTAGCCTAAGTCATCTTGTATTTGCCGCCTTTTTTGGGATCGGACCAATCGCAGGCATAGCCCTTGGTATCAGCAACATACTGGTTCCAGGGCAATGGCTTCACGGCTGCTTTCGTTTCATAAGCGATCTTAAAGAGGCCATCCTCAGCCACTTCGCCAATACGCACAAACTTAGAAAGGTGATGGTTATTTTCCATCGTCACCATCCCTTCCGGTGCATCGAAGGTTTGACCCAACGCAGCCATCCGGACCTTGTCTAAGTCATCCGCTGTTTTAGCCTTTTCAACCGCTTGCTTCCAGATATAAACCTGGATGTAGGCAGCTTCCATGGGGTCATTAACCACCCGATCTTGGCCGTATTTTTTCTTGAACGCTTCTACAAACTTTTTGCTTGCAGGCGTATTAACCGTTTGGAAATAGTTCCAAGCAGCGTAGTGACCCTTGAGGTAATCGACGCCAATGGCTCTCACTTCCTCTTCGGCAATACTGACGGACATGGAGGGGTACTTGTCAGGCCCCATACCAGCCCCTTGCAGTTGCTTAAAGAAAGCAACGTTGCTATCGCCGTTCAGGGTGTTATAGATAATGCCGCCATCGGGCATGGCCGCTTTCAACTTAGAAATGATGGCGGTAACTTCCGTACCACCTAAGGGGATATAGTCTTCCCCTACAACCTTGCCACCTTTAGCTGCAAGCTGCGCTTTGATGATGGTGTTGGCCGTGCGGGGGAATACATAGTCAGACCCAATCAAGAAGAACGGCTTGCCTTTATATTTTTCGAGGAGCCAGTCTACAGAAGGCTCAATTTGCTGGTTGGGTGCGGCACCAGAGTAGAACACATTTTTAGAGCATTCTTGACCTTCGTATTGCACCGGGTACCACAGCATGTGGTTTTTCGATTCAAAGACGGGCAGCACTGCTTTGCGGCTCGCAGAGGTCCAGCAGCCAAAGATGGTGACGACTTTGTCTTGGTCGATCAGCTTTTTAGCTTTTTCTGCGAAGGTTGGCCAGTCTGAGTTGCCATCTTCTTTAATGGCTTCAATTTTCTTGCCCAGTACACCACCAGCATTGTTAATTTCTTCAATCGCTAGCTCTTCAGCATCCACAACACTCTTTTCACTGATGGCCATCGTGCCACTCAGAGAATGAAGGATGCCAACTTTGATCGTATCGCCACTGGCCGCAGCACTCGGAGACGCTGAGCCACTGGGCGAAGCTTCCGTGCCGCTAGGCGAAGTCGAAGAACATGCTTTGAGTAAAATACTGCCGGTCATGGCGGAACCCATGATCAGGAAGTCGCGTCTTTTTAGAGGTCGAGTCATTGTCGGTGGCACTCCCCACTTGGTAAGTTAAACGGTTCAATTGGCGTAACTAAGACCCCCACGGTGCAGTATGTCGGTTAGATCGCATACCGTGAGCAATCTTAAGGACTTTTTTTTGAACAAAAATGTAACTTGTGATACCAAAACATCTACCTCCCATAACCAGACCCTAACCCATAGGAAGTACGACGCAAGGCTGAGCCAGTAGAGTAGAGGCTCAAACCTTGAGTGCGCAATGATTCCACCTTTAGAAAGATGCACTCTGTAGCTGACTTAGATTTAAGTCAGCCAGAAAATGAATGTATTTTTATTTTGTGAAAGTTTATTTTTAAACCGTAACAGTGAGCATCGAAGCGTAAACCTTAGGGTGTGGATGACCTAAGACTGCGGTAGGTATTGCCCGATGAAATTAATTACGGCGGGTAGACCTTCGGCACGCTTGAGGTTCGTGAAGATAAAGGGTTTAGTGCCCCGCATCGCTTTCGAATCGCGATCCATCACGGCCAGATCGGCTCCTACATAGGGTGCAAGATCGGTTTTATTGATTACTAAAAGGTCGGATTTAGTAATGCCAGGGCCACCTTTGCGCGGAATCTTATCGCCTCCGGCCACATCAATGACATAGATGGTGAGGTCTACTAATTCTGGGCTGAACGTGGCTGCCAGGTTATCTCCACCGCTTTCAACAAACACAATATTGAGGCTAGGAAAACGTTGTTCTAGGGTTTCAATAGCTGCAACGTTAATGGATGCATCTTCGCGGATGGCAGTGTGAGGACATCCTCCGGTTTCAACGCCTAGAATGCGATCGCCATTGAGGGCTTGGGCACGGACTAAAAACTGTGCATCTTCTTGGGTATAGATATCATTAGTGACCACTGCAATTTCATGGTCATGACGCATGGTTTTACAAAGGGCCTCAACCAAGGCGGTCTTCCCAGATCCGACGGGGCCTGCAACACCGATTCTTAAAGGGCTCATAGAGGATTAGCGTTTGCGGAACAACTACGGAAGCACATCAGTCCACTCTGTATTATCTTAAGTCCTGGTATACCTGAAGATGCTGGTATACCGATGGATAGCTGTGTTAAGGGAGGAGTGTCAAATGAAGTTTAATGCTTGGATAGCGATGCCTGCGGTTGCCGTGATGGTCGCTGCTGCCCCCATGCCCAGTATGGCTGCGTCCGACGCAGAGCGCAAAATCGAAAAAGCGGTGGATGTGTTTGAGCAGATCATGACTGATCCCAATAGCCGCATCCCTCGGGGGTTGTTAGAGCAAAGTCAGGCGATCGCCATTATTCCTGATGTCTTTCGGGCGGGATTTTTTCTGGGTGGCACCCGTGGTTCGGGGGTCATGGTGGTTCGCGATCCTGGTGGCAGTTGGAGCAATCCAGCCTTCATTAACCTCACCGCAGGCAGCATTGGATTGCAATTTGGAGCCAAATCTAGCGATTTAGTATTGGTGTTCAAAAGCCGGGATGCCGTCAACCAGTTTATGACGGGCTCCTTTAAGTTAGGCGGCAGCGTATCGGGTACCGCAGGTCCCATTGAATCCTCACCTGTCAATCCTGCCAAAGGGTTTAAGGATGCACCCATTTATACCTATGCTCGCAGCAGTGGCTTATTTGGGGGTCTTTCTTTGGAGGGTTCAGAACTCAAGTTCGACCCAGATCGCAACCAATCGTTTTACGGCAAAAAGCTGTCACCGCGTCAAATTTTTAACGATCCCTTTTTGACCGCCCCCACCATTTCCGATTCTTTGAAAGATACCCTAGACCAAGCTGAAGCTGGGGTTCTGCGTCGTTTTTAGCCAAACGCGTCAGGGCTTTAATCACGGAGCTGCATTAGTGAGGCGATAGGCGTCGGTCGTCCGACGTCGTTTTGTTGTATCAAGAACATGGCTTGCGGTAGGACACCCATGAGTTGGCTGAACCCAAAACCCATCAGACAAAAGCTTCAGTTTGGGTTGAGCTTGGTGGCAGTTGGGTTGATGCTGGCGCTTCTGTTGCACTGGTGTCAGGCTCCACTGCTGACGGTTCAGGCGTTGCAGCCGTTACCGCAACATCCGTTGATTCAGGTTTACAGCAACCATAATCCAGCCCACACCTACCGCGAACCGTATCGTGCTCAAACACGTCCGGGGGATAATTTAGAGCAAATTATTGTTGACAGTATTCGCGGCGCACAATCAACCGTCGATTTGGCGGTACAGGAGTTTCGTTCGCCCCTGATTGCCCAAGCGTTGCGCGATCGCAGTCAGGCTGGTGTGAAGATTCGATTGGTGATTGAAAACACCTACAGCCGTCCGTGGAGTCGGGTAACTGCGGCTGAAGCACAACAGATGGATAGCCGCCAAAAGTCGCGCTACCGCGAAAATACACGCCTGATTGATCGCAACGCAGATGGCATTTTGAGTGCGGAAGAAATCAACCAAAATGATGCGTTAGTGGTCATCGAGCGTGCGGCAATTCCCTGGATTGACGATAGGGCAGATGGCTCAGCGGGCAGTGGGTTAATGCACCATAAGTTTGTCGTCATCGATGGGCAGCAGGTGATTGTCACCTCCGCCAACTTTACGATGTCTGATTTGCATGGCGATTTTTCACCCAAGCAAAGTTTGGGCAATGCCAATTCGTTGGTGAAGCTTCAGAGTCCGGCGATCGCCCAGCTCTTTAGCGAAGAGTTTAATTTGATGTGGGGGGATGGCCCAGGCGGTGCCACGGATAGTCGCTTTGGGGTTCGCAAACCCTTTCGCCCCGCGCAGACGGTCGCAGTGGGGGATGCTACGGTGCAGGTCAAGTTTTCGCCCACCTCGGCGGAAATCCCGTGGGAATTGAGTTCGAATGGCCTGATCGGTCAAACCTTAGGGACGGGGCGCAAACGAATCGATATGGCTTTGTTTGTCTTCTCAGACCAGCACATTGTCAATGCGTTAGAAGCTGTGGCACAAAAAGGTGCGGCTATTCGGGTATTAATTGAACCGACGTTCGCGTTCCAATATTTTAGTGAGGCGCTTGATATGCTTGGTGTGGCGTTACCTGTGCGCACTAAGGCGATCGCCCCTGTCGAAGATCCCGTTCCTGATGCCTCTGCCCCCTTACAAAATCGGCATAACCCTTGCCGCACGGAAGCAGACAATCATCCCTGGCGAAATCCGATGACCAGTGTGGGTGTGCCGCAACTGCCACCAGGCGACCTTTTGCACCACAAGTTTGGACTGGTTGATCAGCACACGGTGATTACGGGGTCACACAATTGGACAGAGGCAGCGGATCGCAACAATGATGAAGCAGTGTTAGTGATCGATCACCCAACAGTTGCAGCGCATTATGAGCGCGAGTATGAACGCTTATGGGCCACCAGTCGGCTTGGACTACCATCAGAGGTGCAAACCGCTACCGCTGCGTTCCGCCAATCTTGTTCTGCATTGAGTGCTGGGTCTACACGGCCTTCAGCTGCGCCATCGCCTTCAACCCGAATTAATCTCAACACGGCAACCCAGGCGGAACTGGAACAGTTGCCTGGGGTTGGCCCCAAGTTAGCCCAGCGTATGATTGCGGCCCGTGAAAAAGAACCGTTTCGTTCCCTGGCGGATGTGGATCGGGTGCCAGGGGTGGGTAAAAAGCTATTACAGGAAATTAGCGATCGCATTACATGGTAGGGGCTTAACAAAAGAGGGCGAGATGCTATGATAAGCAAGGCTAGTTTCTGCGGACATGGCGGAATTGGTAGACGCGCTAGATTTAGGTTCTAGTATCGCAAGATGTGAAGGTTCAAGTCCTTTTGTCCGCATAGCAAAAGTTTTTATGGCTGTTCAGCGATTGATTCGTTTTAATTTCTGTTGCTACAGCCCTAATACAAACAACTTAAACTAATCAACCAAAGGCATCCTAGCAAGTGCATTGACAGCAGGGTTGCGAAGCGGTTGATTGAAATCGTTAATACACTTCTTTATTGCAGTAAAGGGGTAGGTGATGCTTGTAAGAGATAGGTCTCTTTAGAGGTGCCTATTCTAGTTAGACACGCTTATTTTCCGACTGGCGTTGTATAAATCGAAATAAGTTCTATTTTTTACCTTGTGTAATACATGGGAAAATCATCAGAGTTTTAACCTCCTTCTCTTTACAGCGCTACAAGAGTCGTACTGGCGCATAGTGCTGTCGCAACGTCTCAGCAGGGCAAAAACCGTGTTAGTTTAGGAGATGAAAAAATGTATCATCAACTTAATTTTGAGGCAGATGAATGGGCACAGCAATACCCATCGGCAAAAGAATAAACACAATCATTGTAAAGCCTTATAATTCAGGGATTTTATACGACAACCCGTCTTATAAATTTCATTTATATCGCTTTATCTCTTTGTTGGGGCTTTAATATAAAGCACTGGTGAAGCCGAGCAATTGTAAGTTAAGATTTTTCTACTACGAATGGGTACTGATTCAATCAATTTAGCAGATGATTTCAGATTAATTCTATGACATATCTACTATTTTTTCTATCTATTGGATTAGCCACTGCACTTGCTTTAGTTATTAAGCAAATGCAAAAACAAAAGAATGACTATACAATAGCTCAGGAGAGATTGAAGGAAATAGATAAGCAATTAAAAGCAACTAATCAAAAATATGGAGGACTGATTTCTAGAGAAGATACTGAAAGAGAACTAGACACAAAAATTACCATTCTGGCGGATCGGCTCAAGCAACTCGATAAGCAATCACAATTAGAGGAACAGGAACTATCTGCGAAGATTTCAGTACTCAAAGCAAAACTTCAAAGACTTGAAGAACAGGAAATTGTTGAAGCCTTTGGATTTTACGAATCCAAATATGATTTTCAAGAGGCTGAAGAGTACAAGCAACGCTTAGACAAAATTCGCGCTCAACAAAAGCAGATGATTAAGGACAAGCAAGCTGCTGTCTGCCATACAGAATGGTCGGTTGGTGGGAGCGCAAAAGAAGGGAAAAAAATGACTAATAATTTCCTAAAATTGGTTCTTCGTGCTTTTAATGGAGAATGTGATGCTTGTGTTGTAAAGGTTAAATATAACAATATACAAACAATGGAAAATCGCATCAGGAAAGCCTACGATGATTTAAACAAGCTATCCGAAACTACACATTGCGAGATTACTTCACGTTATTTAGACTTGAAACTCCAAGAGCTTTGGTTAACCCACGAATATCAAGAAAGAAAATATCAAGAGCAGGAAGAACAGCGCATTATTCGTGAACAAATGCGTGAAGAGGAGAAAGCATTACGTGAACTTGAAAAAGTTAGACAAGATGCTGAGAAGGAAGAACGTCGTTATCAAGAAGCTTTGGAGAAAGCTCGTAAGGACGTAGAATTATCTACAGGCAAGGCTCAAGAGAAACTTTTTAGTCAAATCGAGGAGTTGCAGAAGCGACTCGCAGAGGCTGAAGCAAATAAGGAAAGGGCTATATCTCAGGCTCAATTAACAAAATCTGGGCATGTCTACATCATTTCAAATATTGGCTCGTTTGGCGAAGACGTTTATAAAATTGGTATGACACGCCGTCTTGAACCAATGGATCGGGTTAAAGAATTAGGTGATGCTTCTGTCCCCTTCCCATTTGATGTTCACGCTATGATCTTTTGCGAAAATGCTCCAGAACTCGAAGCTCGTTTACACAAGCGTTTCAATAGCAGAAGACTGAACAAGGAAAATGAGAGAAAGGAGTTTTTCAGAATTTCATTAGACGAGATAGTTAGAGTAGTGCGAGAAATAGATCAAGAACTTAAGATTTGCAAATCCGAAGTAACCTTTACCAAGATTGCTGAAGCAACAGACTATCGAAAAACTCTAGCTAAAGAACGCCAAGACAAGTCAGTATCAGCAATATAATTGCTCCAAACATCCTGAGCGTGATCGCCCCTTAAAAATCAGCACCCTTTGCCAGTCAATTGCAATCATGCAAGATAGAGGTATGAGTAATCCAGAGCAAAACCCCTTAGACTGGCACCGACGTTTTGCAGCGATGGAGCTTCAGATCTCTAAGCTGGAAAATAGACTGGATGGCGTGGATCAGGCCCTTGAGCCAAATGGCTGGATAGGCGAGGCTTTCAATGTCTTGGAATCCCATATTGATCAAAGGCTAGATGCAATTGATCAACGTTTTAACTCGATGGATTCCAAATTGGACACGATCATGCGGCACATTACAGGTTTGAATCGGGATAGCTGAACAAATTAGCCTTCAGACCTCACAATTTTAAGACACGCCCAGTCTTCTTGTTGCCAATGTTGCGTCACTTGCCAGCCTTGCGCATTGAGTGCAGCAGTCACCTCAGGCACCTGACGCTCTAACATGCCACTAAGGATGCCCCAGCCTTCTGATTTGACGAGTTGCGTCATGTACGGAATCAGTTCGATGATGACATGGGCAAAAATATTGCAGCAAAACCCATCAGCAGGTACGTTCATTAGGGCGATCGCCTCAGCCATACTCCCCTCTGCCACCTGCATCCGGCTTGCCTCAAGCCCATTGAGATCCCGACACTCTTGCGCCGCTTGAACCGCCAACGGATCCGTATCAACGGCATAGGCCTGATCGGCACCCAGCAATAAAGCTGCGATCGCCAAAATTCCCGTACCACAGCCAATATCTGCAACGGTGTAGGGATGGTTTATCGGTTCAACCAATTGCTGTTCTAATGCAGCCAAACAGAGTTGAGTCGTGGCATGGGCACCCGTACCAAAAGCCACCCCTGGATTAAGGCGAATCACAATGCGCTGGGTTGGATCCAACGGCAGCCAATCTGGATGAATCAAAAGGCGATCGCCCACAGGGGTTGGATGCCAGTAAGCCTTCCAACTGCTCGCCCAATCTTCTTCAGTCAGGCTAGTCCAAGTAATATCTGCAACCGTTAGCGCGGCCTGTGCAGCCGCTTGTTGTAGTTGTTCTGCAATGTTTGCAAGTTCCGTTTCCGTCACTTGGCTGTGGGGAAAGTAAGCGCACAGATGGAGTTGACCGTCTCTCAATTGACTGGAAGTCCCTTGACAGCCTACCGCTTGGAGTTCCCAGGATAAGGGTTCGTCTAGCGCAGGTTCGCCAATTGTCCGCAGTTCCCACCACTGATTGTTTGCCATTGATGATTCGATATCCTTGTGCCTTAAACCCATTTCAAACCAAAAGAGGGTCTGGACTGGCCAAACCCTCGCTTTCCTGTGATGACTCGACGCTGGCGTTACAGATTTACAATGTAAGCGTCTGTAATCCCATTCACCGTGAGGATTTCGTTTAAAACACCCTCAGGCAACGGATCGTCAACACTCAGCACCATAACAGCGTCCCCGCGCACGAGCTTGCGTCCGACCTGCATGCTGGCGATATTGACATTGAATTTCCCTAGTAAGGAACCAATGTTGCCAATAATCCCTGGCATGTCACGGTGTTGAGTAACCAGCATGTGGCGAGTGGGCGCAACGTTAATGGGGAAGTGGTCAATCGTAGTAATGCGCAGCTCTTCATGGTTGAGCAATGCACCCGTCACGGAACGGCTCTCCCGTGGCCCTTGGGCAATCAGGTGAATGGAACCGGCGTAGTCGCGCACTGAAGCATCCCGCGTTTCAACAACCCGAATGCCACGATCCTTGGCTTCAATCGCCGCGTTGACGTAGTTCACCCGTTCTTGCAAGGCTGGGGTCAGAAGTCCCTTGAGGGCTGCAACCACAATAGGCTGTGCATCAAACGCAGCCACTTCGCCTTGCAGTCGCACTTCTAAAGATTCAATCCGCCCACCTGCAAGCTGACCCACTAAGTTACCCAGGGTTTCAGCCAACATGAGGGAGGGTTTCAGTTGCTCCATCACCTCAGGCCGTAAACCAGGAATATTCACCGCAGAGCGTGCAGGCAACCCCAACAATACATCGCGAATTTGTTCTGCAACGTCGATCGCCACGTTGGTTTGTGCTTCTTCGGTGGATGCACCCAAGTGGGGAGTCAAAATCAAGCTGGCATCCACGCTGGTCAGAGGAGACTCACCAAGGGGTTCTTTCTCGAACACGTCTAAGGCTGCACCTGCAATCACCCCTTTGGTCAGGGCTTCGGCGATCGCCACTTCATCGACAATACCGCCCCGCGCACAGTTCACAATCCGCGCTGTCGGTTTCATTTTGGCCAAGGTTTCAGCATTGATCAGATGCTGCGTTTCAGGCGTTTTGGGAAGGTGGAGGGTGATATAGTCCGACTCACGGAACAAGAAATCTAACTCAACCAAGCGACAGCCA
>DATNQK010000365.1:0-2827 GCA_036704065.1 Stenomitos sp. | reverse complement strand
CAGCCTCTATGGTTGAGGCTTTTTGGGCCGTGCTTTGCTCGTTAAGACGTGATATTTGTATGTCGTTAAGATGCAGCTCTTTACCCTAGGGGATGGTCATTGTTGCTGTGCTTCACAAGATAGAGGCGATAGCTTTGATGTTATGGCTGTGTCGATGCTTGCGTAGCCGTTAAGATTTTAGACAGACCGTTCTTTGCGTCATGCAATTATGGGTGCCGAAGCCATTCAACATGCGGTGATGAATCTGTTCCAGTCCTGGCAATTGGATCATCCGATTTTAGGGTGGGGCCTGTCCCATCCCGTTTGGTTGATTGTTATTGGTGCGGTTGCGGTGTTTTTACTATGGGGGTTGTTACGGGCGATCGCGCAGTTAACTGAGAAGGTGTGGGTGATGCTGTTGCGCGCACCGTTGAGGATTGGACAATGGTGCTTTCGTCGGCTTCGCGGGTTTATGCGGCGGGTTTGGCCCAAACCGAATGACAATGTATCTCGATCGGAGGAAGTGACTGCTGCGTTGTCTGGTGAGGTTTCTCTCCCTGTAGCTTCAGACCTAGATCGCCAAATTCAAGATTGTTTGCTCCAACTGGTGCATTTGCAGCAAGAACAAATGCAGCTTTTGCAACGGATTCAAGTGCTGTTAGAACAGACCAAGTCTGGAGCGCGTAACCTATAGCCACCACATCCCTAAAAGAATCGCGACGCCGGATAAGGTGAGGTTATCGATATCTGGGAAGGGTAATGCTTCGATTAAGGTGGCCACGAAGGCGATCGCTGCAATGGCTGCCATGACTGATTCTATGGGTTGTGCGGGAGACAACAGTCCGAGGGTTCTAAACCAAACCAACATCGCTGTGGCTAACAGAACGCTACCGCCCCACATGGCTGCTGACCCAGCCCAGCTTTTTTGGGTGTTAAAGGGTAGTTTGTGACGACCGAACCGTCGACCCACGATGTCTGCTAACCCGTCCCCGCCGCACATGGCCATCAAGGCTACGATGCCGACTGGGGAGGTGCGCCAAAAAATCAGAGTACAGACAATAAATACCAGCCCATAGTAGAGTGGGCCTCGCAACATTTCTTGGGGGTTGCCGGTTCGGGTTGTGGACTGTACCGTCGCCGGAGCATGCAGCCATCCTAGGCCGATGGCAACGAACTGGAGGGTGATACTGAGGGGTACAAGGGCGGCAAAGTAACGTGCGCTAGAGTTGTTGCTAAACCAGGGCCAGCACAAGACAAATAACGGCCCAGTGCCAATATGGATCAGTTTACGGCTGATTTTTGGGTCTAGCCAGCCGCGAATGGCGATCGCATCCATGATGCGCAACCACATTAGGGCTAACAGCAGGGTGATGATTGCCGCAATGGTGTCGTGTGGTGCAGTGGCAGGCACAGAAAACATAGACTGTGAGGGTCCAGCATAGGTGTTTCCAGCGTACTGCCAAGGTTTTCTCTTACTCAATAGGGAGATACACTTTTCTCCTGTGGCAAGGGGCTACTGAGATCGGGGCTATGGTTGGGGTGCATCAACTGATTTAATAGATCCAGATGTAAATCCAGACGCCAGTCGTGGTTGGATTGCTGGAATTAATTTTTGCGTGCGGGTTTTCCAAGGCAGGATAATGCGATGACACCTCTTCCCGATACCTTAGATGCGGCGATCGCCCAGTCTGTGGAAGCGACTAAAGCTGCTTTAGCAGCCGGTCGAACTAAACTCCAGATCGAAATTTTATTTCCCGAACTGAAGCCGATGCCAGTGGCTCAGCAATTTTTGCAGTTGTTTCCTGAACTGGGCACTCAATTTAAGGTATTTTTTGCCGATGCGGGGGCAGCAGCGCTGGCACGGCGTGAATGGGGCGAAACGTCCTTTGCGCTGCGTGGTGTGAATGAGCTGCTAGAGCCTGTGCAGCCAGAAGATGAAGCGTTTGTGTTTATCGCACCCACCCCGGTTGAAGTCAACATGGTGGAGAAAATCTGTGCGCAGGCTGGCGATCGCCCTTGTATTTTGCTCAATCCCATGTTGCAGGATGTGAGTATTGTAGGGATTGGCTATGCAGGACGCGAACTGAGAGCACGTTTTCTCAATTTGCTGGAAACTTGTTATTACCTTCGTCCTTTGGAAAAAGGCGCAGTCTTCCGTAGCTATCCCTCTGATTGGCAGGTGTGGTGGGAGAATGCAGACGAAGTCTATACATTAATTTCCTCGGCAGACAGCAAACCTGTGGGAGAAGAATTGGATCGGATTTTGGCGCAGGTTTTGCCTGCCAAAGCCCAGAAGAAGGGATTTTTGCAGGATATGCAGCAGTTTTTGCGCGCTCTAACGCAATAAGAAGGGTGATCTGTTGACTGCAATGTAATCAGTGCAAAAGCAGCCATAAACAATAAATCAGTGTTTTCTGAACTGTGGCATAACGACAACAAAAATTTTTTGTGCGCAAACCCTCCGGCATACATGATCGCAAACATGAATTGCTCATACTGAGAACATCAGCCAAAAGGATGGTGTTTCAATGCCCTTTACAAAGAACTTCACCACGTTTGTAACCATCGCAGCCTGTTCAGGCTTACTCGTAAGTGTTTTACCCGCTCAGAGAGTGTTGGCACAAGCACAGAACAATGGCCTCAATTTGCAAACAGGCGGTAACGGTCAGGGCAATAATGGCTGTGGCAATGGCAACGGTGGCCCCAGCGGGACGAAAGACTGTACCCACGGGCATAAGGATGGCCTATCGGATTCGGATTTTGACCAAGCTGTGTCGGGTGCATTACGGACTGCGGGGACAGGTACACCTCTGGCTGGAACTGCGTTCGTGCAAGTACCAGCGCCAAC
>DATNQK010000364.1:0-6404 GCA_036704065.1 Stenomitos sp. | reverse complement strand
TCCATGCGGAGATGGACCGCTTTGAGAATGCCTGAAGACAAACCCACGGCAAAGGATGAAGCGCCAAAGCCCACCCATGCCGACCTGTTGGCCGAAGCTAGAGCGCTCAACGCTGATCACAAGCTGACTCCAGCATGGACTCAAGAGAAGTTGCTGCACAAACCTCCAGGGGAATTCAAGGATTCTGAGCTAGTCGCTCTCAAGACCGAGCTGGAAAGCTTCACCGCTGAGTACAACAAGAACAACGCGACCTAATGCCACTGCTTTACACCACCAACGAAGCAATAATGCGCCGCCTCAAGGGGCGGATTGAGTTAGCAGGCCCCACCGCTCTAGGTCGGGTGCCTATTGACGCTGCATTGTTGGCACAGGTGGCAGAGCAGGCCGAAGAGCGGCTCAATAATGTGCTGCGGAAAATCTACCAGATGCCGTTGCAGCGTCCTGAGCATCCAACGCTCGCGGAATACGTTGAGCTGCGGTCGGTCTGTGCGCTCATTCCGGTGCATTTTCAGCGCCAGAATGTGAGCGACGACCGTGGTTTAGGTGAGGTCGCCTGCAAGGATGCCGAAGGGATTCTTAAGGCGCTTCAGTCGCTCGAAATCTTGTTGCCAGGGGAAATATTGATACCTCCCCCACCGCAAGGGGTCAACTTTGGCCAAACCGTTGTACGGAAATACACTCCAGGCACAGCGGAGGCGATCCAATGGTAGCGGTCAACGTCGAAGTTACAGGGTTAAGGGAGGCGCTCATTAAGCTCAAAGGCTTAGGCGATCGCGCGTCTAATGTTGGGCCTATTGCTCGCGACATCTTGCTTGCAGCTCAAGCTGATGTCGATGAGCGATTCAACTCTGCTCCGGACACTCAAACGGGGGGCCAAGTCTATGGCGGGGTGGATTGGCCGCATCTCAGCGAGGAGTATCTGAACCGGAACCCTCGCCGAATCGGGGGGCAACTGCTCAGAGATACGGGCGAACTGCAACAAAGCTACGGCATTGGCGGAACTGGCAATATTGCCACAGTGCGGCCTGATCAGATTGTGTTTGGGTCTGCCTTGCCGAAGGCCAGAGGGCTAGCCAATAAGCGGCCCCAAGTGTTCGTGCATCCTGCACTGATTGAGACAGTGAGCAGCATCGTTGAGTTGTATGTGACTGGAGGGGGCATCTGATGTTCTCACCTCCTTTCGCCCCTGAGACACTGTTGCCCACACGCGATCGCGCTTGCTGGGAAATTGCACAGTTCCTCAAGGCGCGACTCAACGCAGACTATCAGGCGATCGCATCCCAGCTAACCGACCCCATCACATCGGCTGAGCCTGTTGTTCGGGGAATCCGCGACTACAACGCCTGGGCGAATACGTTTAATGAGTTCCCACTGCTCACGGTCTATCGTCGGGGGGCTAGTGGCGAGTTCTTGGAGCAGGTTGAGGCGGCGATCGCTTACTACTTGCCAACAATGGCTTTGCAAGACCAGGTGCCTGGGATCTTGCGCTGGGTAGAGACCAGGATAGTGCGATCGCTCCAACAATATGACGTTTTTTTTGCAGGGCAGGACATAAGACATGCCAATCTGCAACTACAGGGGTTGCGCAGCGAGTACGGGATAGGCGTACTACCAGGAACAGAAGTAAGCGCCTTCCCGTTCCTGCGGATCAATTTGAATTTTGAAGAGATAGGAGTTTGAGCAGTGGCAATTAAGGGCTATGGGAACGTTTTAACTTTCGACGCAAACAATAAACTCTATGTCGGAAGGTTTTCACAGATTCTGTTTCAGGTTGACGTCGCAACGCGGGAAGTTGACGGCTATCCGTTCAACAATGCAGACGGGGCGCTTCAAATCGTAGATGCTTTTGTAACTCGCGAAACGTTTAACTGTCAAATTTCAACAGGGTCATTTGACAAGTCGGAACTCGCCCGAGTCTTTGACCAAACCATTCAAAGGCAGACGTCTATTGTTCTGCCTGTCAGCCAACAGCTAACGGTTGCAAACGACAATACTCTGACAGTCTCTGGCCTAACCGTTAACCAATCGGTGGGCGTATTCCAGCCGTCCGACACTGACCCCAAACAACTAACCCAAATCACATCCGGTTCCCCTACTGCTGATCAGTATTCAGTGACGGCCAACACGATCACATTTCACAGCAGCAAAGCAAACCAAACCGTGATTATTAACTACCTCAAAACGCATACGAATATTGACACAATCGGGGCAACTAATAATCCTGTTGGCGACCTGTCGTTTGTTGGCCGATTGATTGGGCCACGGTTCCCCACTGCCCCGCTGTTCTATATCCCCAAAATGAGCCGTTTTTCTGGGTTTAACTTTGGGGGCGAAAACAGCGAAATCACTTACAGGGCAACAGTTAAAGCCCCATTTGCCAAGCCCATTATTTTTGCGTTTGACGTGCCTTAATAAGCCAACATGCTAACCAAACAGCTACCGTTCCGCCTAGCACTTGCAGCCCTCCCGCCGCTATTTCTTGCGGCAAAGGCACCCCCTGAAGCACTGGATTTGGTTAAACAGATCCTTGAGGAGTTCTACACCGATGGCATTGAGACCGTTATCAGTGCTGAACTGAACTCAGATGGGGATATAGAGGGGGAATTTGTCGATAGGGTTGGGCTTAGACAGGTTAAACGCTACCGATACCTAATTAAGGACGATCAGGTTGACTACAGCCTTGTGAATCCTAATGAAGTACAGGGGTTTAGCTTTGAGGTTTACGCCCCTGCCAAGAAGAAAAGCTGTAAGAAGGGAACGCCATGCGGGGGCACTTGCATTTCGGCTGGGAAGAACTGTCGCAAAAAGGCCAGTACAGCAGGTAAGAGCAAAATTGCAGCGGCGAAGAAAGCTCTAGGCGGCAGTGGTAAGCCTGCATCAGGCAAGAAAACAGCATCTTCAGGCGGCGGCTCGCTCACTCCAGACGCACCCACCCTCGGTAGTGCAATCCTGGCGCTGCCCCCTGCTGGCGAAACCTCAGCGCCAGAGAACAAGAAAAACGGGCCTCCCTTAAGCATTAATGAGATCAAACAGGCCGTTTACAAAGAGTTCGGGGTCTCCAACCTTGCAGGGCTCAAGAAGTCTGGCAAGTTTCGGATGGCCACTAATGCCAGAAAAGATATAAATTTTTCTTCGACTGAACAATGGAAGCAGTTGCACCGCAATCATGTTGGGGTATTGCCTGACGAGCGTTTTACTTCTAATGCTAGCTCTATAAATGGCGTTGACGTATTGAAATACAATCGCCCTTGGCAGGTATTTGGAGTTGACCCAAAATCCAGTAAATACCAACCCGCAAAGGGATTAAAAGGAAAGGCTAAAAAAGCAGATCAACAGGCAAAAGATAAATTGCTTAACAGCGACGTTAAAAAGGCTTTTAACTCTTTAGCCGTAAAATATCATCCCGACACGGGCAACACCCCCAATCGCGAGGTATTTCAAAAGCTTGTTACCTGGAAAGATTCTCTTACTGCCACTTTCTAATTATGGAACCTCCAGTTTTAAGCGACCTACAAATCAAGTTAGGACTCGCCAGGTTTATAGAAAAAGAGACGGGCACCCCTGTCGTCGTGGATGCCTTTGCGAAAGATGCGGAGGGCATCACGGTCGAATACGAAGACATGGACGGCAACGCCTCAACGGGGCAACTTTCTTACGATGGGACTTGGAACAGCGAGATTTGACGGCATCAGTTTTGTGGATGCCTTGGGCATCTACCGGACTATCTACGGTGTGCCGCTCAAACAGCGGCGCGAGCTTGCTCATGCCTTAACTCAGTTGTCAGAGCGAGTACAGCGATCGCAGCTCAAAACTGTTGCTGAACTATACGACTATGACACCGAGTTCCAGGCTATTGCGGATCATTGCCTTAAGCTGAACCGAATCGATCCGGCGTGGCTCAATATCGACCAGCTCACCCAGTTCTTGTTGGCGCACAAGGACGCTGAGGGGAATGCCTGCGAACCAATCTTGCAGCAACTGAATTTCCCACCAACCCCACCCCCCGAAAAACCTGCAACCTATGAACAGGCGATCGCAGCCCTCTCCACCCACACAAAGGATATTGAACAAGCGCTGAGACTGGCAGGCTATGAGCAGGGGGAGTTGCCAAGCTGGCCAGAGTTGGAGGCGATCTTGCAGGCCAGGAATGAGGCGATGGATCCGAAGGCTGAGGAGAAACAGCAGGAACATGCGATCGCCAAAAGCATTGAGGAAGTGCTTGAGAGTGGGAGTTGGTTTGCTTCCTTTGGGGCACAGGTGGCCAGCCCACAGCAAACGGATCAGTTGCTCAGTGAGATTTTAGGGGGGTAGATGGCAGATCAAACCCTCACTTTTAACTTTGTTGGCAAAGGCTCACAGCTCGTCTCGGAGACCAAGAAAATTATTGACGAATTAGCAGGCGTCAAGAGAGGTCAGGAGGAAGTCTCTGAAGCTTTCCGCCAATCCAGTGACGCCGTTGCAGCGTTTGCCTCGTCTGCTCAAGCTGGGACAGCGGAGGTTTCTGCTGCTCAGGCAAAGTTAAGGGCAACGATCCTTCAAGCCCAAGCCGAAAGGCAGATCTCAGCAAAGCAGGCCCAAGACTTACTGAATCAAGTTGAAGCAGAGGGCTTAAATAAGCGGATCGCTTTAGCTAAAGAGCGACTGAAAGAGTTGAAGCTGCTGGAAGAGCAGATCAACGCCCCAGGCCCAGCCCCTGCAAAGAAAGTAGTCGATCAAACCACAAAAGATCGGATTGCAGCAGAGGAAGAACTAGCCAAACTGCAAGCAACCAGCGCACAAAGAGCGATCTCTGCGAACGAAGCCCAGAGCGTCTCCAGTCAACGATTGAACGGTGGCGTTGCAGAACTGGCCGCCAAATACTATCTGGTGTTGCAAGCGCTGCAAGCAGTCATGGCTGTGGCGAAGCCTGCTTACGATTTGCTGATTGGCCAGAATATTGAACTACAGCAACAGTTACTGGCAACTCAATCCAGCCTTGCAGCAACTAATAAGGTATTTGCCAATGGGGTTGAAATCACCGACCCCACCGAGGCAATTAAAGCGCTTGAAGGCCCAGTCAATGAGGCGATCGCTCGCATTCGCAAAGGGTCCCTTGAGTTGGTCGGGGTCACATCGGCTCAATTGGTGCCAATATTCCAGAACATTGCGGGGCAAAGTAGCGCAATTGGGGCAACGCTAGAAGATAGCGACGAACTCACCCTGAAATTTGCTGCCACGCTAGGCACCCTTAATGTGCCGCTAGATCAACAGCGGCAAGAGGTCAGTTCGATTCTTCAGGGCACGATTGACCAAAATTCAATTGTCGCCAAAACACTCAACATCACCAATGAGCAGGTTAATAACTGGAAATCCCAAGGAATACTGGTAAGCGAGCTAAGTAAGCGCTTAGAGCCTTTTGTTGCGGGGAATGCGCTCGCCGCCCAAACTATTGGCGGGATATCCTCAAACATTCAAGAGTTATTGCAAAACGTCACCTTGGCCGCTGGAAAGCCGCTGACGGAAGAAATTGCCAAGGACTTAGCCGATCTCTATAAATACCTGAAAGACAACGAAGCGGCAATTCAGGAATTCGTAAACAAGGGATCTGAGAAGATCCTGCTGCTGCTTACCACAGCCAAAGAGACAGGCGTGGAATTAGGCAAAATTTACAAGCCCATCCTGGAAGACCTAAGACCATTTATTCCTCTAATTGAGAAGATATTTGATGTTGCGGTAGTGGGACTTGGCAAGTTATCCGAGGCCGCTACTAGGTACTACACCAGCAACCCCGCATTGCAAGCATTCTTGCTTGTGGCAAGAGCTGCTCAGGGGGCAACCAAGGCAATCGAAGGCTTGACCGGAGGACAGCAAGCTCAGGGCAAAGCCCAGGCCAAAACAACAGAGGAAACCAAGAAGCTTACAGATGAAACAAACAAGCAAAGAGATGCTGTCACTCTAGTTTCAAAAGACACCCAGCAGTACACCAATCAACTCAAACTACAGACAGAAGAGTACAAGCGCAACACGGACGCGCTTGCCGCTCAAACAGCCATCCGTCAAGCAATTTTGTCTCAGGCTAGGGCTAAGGGCGACTTGTCCGAGCGAGAGTTCGCTGCTCGCACATTCGCTGCTGAGCAGGCGGAAGGGCGCAAGCGAATTGATTTGGCTCGGAAACGAGTTGCTGACATCGATGCCCTCAAGAATAAAACCAGCGACTCGGAACAACAGAAGCAGTTTGAATCTCAACGAATCCAGGCGTTACAGGAGCAGGCCAAAGCCGAAACCGACTTAGCTCAAAAGACCATTTCTGAACGCAAACGGCTACAGTCAGACGCTAACCAAGACCTCGAAACCGAACAGAAAAAAGCCACAGATGCGATCGCCTCTTTC
Organism: Stenomitos sp.; assembly: GCA_036704065.1. Classification (GTDB taxonomy): domain Bacteria; phylum Cyanobacteriota; class Cyanobacteriia; order Thermosynechococcales; family Thermosynechococcaceae; genus JAAURS01. Next base: position 35 of record DATNQK010000364.1, on the reverse strand, counting down.
GAGCTTGAGAAGCAGACCGCAATTCAAGAAGCCCT
>DATNQK010000363.1:0-5182 GCA_036704065.1 Stenomitos sp. | reverse complement strand
AAAGGCATAGGCTGTAGCCTGGATTTTGGGAGTAGTTGTCAAATTGGTGACGGCAACACTCCAATTCGATTCTAGGCTGCTAGAAAGTGCACAGAAAATTTGCTGCCCTTGAAGTTGCCCGACCTCCGCAAAACACATTTGCTGGGGATGAATAAAGACCCGAATCATGCCCCTTAAAGTTGGCGCACTGTAATCGCCTAAACTCGCAAAGCCCAACTGCTCTAGTGCACTGGTGTAATAGTTCAACGCATCTTTGTTGAGATGGGGCCAATCTTCAACGGTTGTAGGTGCATACTTTGGCATCTGCACGGACTGTAACAGCTGCAATCGGACAAACACCTCAAAAATAAAGATGTTTAGCAACCCGAAAAAAATAATAAATCCTACACTTTCTGACAGCCCAGCGGTTGCCAGCCAAGGCAGGAGCACCCACGAGAGCAGTTTGCCAAAGATTTGAATGACAAGAAAGGCAACTAGAAAAAGAGCCCAAAAGGGAAGATTTTGTGACCGCATAAAAGCGTCGCTGTAGGTGAGATCAGGAATACACTCAGCATTCCCTGCCCACAGATACAATGGTCTTCCTCTTTTGAGGCACCTTTGCTTAAATCACCATCTACGCAATCGGTTGCCAAGTACCTTCTTCTGACTGGCTGAGCTGCCCAGCCGCGACCATGGTTTCAATCACGGATTCGCAGCGATCGCACAATAGGGGATGGTGCTGTGACAGACCCACAGTGGTCGAGTAATTCCAACAGCGATCGCACTTGTGTCCATCCGCCGCCGCAATGCCTACCGTTGCCGCCTCTCCCGTCAGCTTAAATTGCAATGGCTCAATGGGGGCTACAGAGTCAACCAATTGTACCTGAGACACCAAAAAGAGATAGCGTAGCTCATCAACGCCAGTGCGAATGTCACTCTGCACTGGGTTCATGTGGCTTAATGCCTGCCGCAGTTCTGCATCTTCGAGGTATAACAGCACCTGCGATTCTAAAGAAGCACCAATCAACTTTTGCGCTCGCGCTTGCTCTAAGGCCTTGTTCACGTCCTGCCGCACTTGGCGCAGCTTCGTCCATTTCTGGCCGAGCTCGGGTTGTGTCCAAGTGGGTTTCATCGTCACCCAGCCTGCCGCAAATACCGATTTGTGGGGTGTGGCATAGGGCAAAAATTGCCAGATATCTTCCGCCATGTGGGAAAGCACAGGTGCGATCGCCCGAGTCAGGTTTTCCAACGCCACCCACAGTACGGTTTGGCAACTGCGGCGGCGTGGGGCATCCGCAGCACTAATGTAAAGCCGATCCTTGGCAATATCCAAATAAAAGTTGGATAAATCAACGACACAGAAATTCTGTACGGTTTGGAAAACACGGAAGAATTCATATTTTGTGTAGGCATCGGTCACATCGGTAAACACCTCAGTAATGCGATGCAGCATATAGCGGTCTAATTCTGGCAACTGCTCATAGGCAACCTCATGCTGTGCGGGGTCAAAATCCGAGAGGCTACCCAGCAAAAATCGTGCTGTGTTCCGAATTTTGCGATACACATCCGACATTTGCTTGAGGATATTTTTGCCCAGCGGCACATCCGAGGAATAATCAACGGAAGAAACCCACAGCCGTAATACATCTGCACCGTAGGGTGGGTCTTCTTTTTGGTTTTTACCCCCCTCAATCACAATGGCGGGGTCTACCACATTGCCTAAAGATTTGCTCATCTTGCGGCCCTGTTCGTCCAGCACAAACCCGTGGGTTAACACCGTTTTGTAGGGTGCAATCCCCTGTGCCGCGACGCTGGTGAGCAAACTCGACTGGAACCACCCACGATGCTGATCTGAGCCTTCCAGATACATATCTGCTGGATAGCGCAGATTATCGCGCTGCTCGACCACGGCAGCCCAGGAGGAGCCGGAGTCGAACCACACGTCCATCGTATCGGTACCCTTACGGTAGGTGCGTCCGTTGTTGCGGTAGGCTTCTGGCAACAGTTCCGAAACCGATAACTCCCACCAAGCATCTGAACCCTTTGCTGCAATAATGTTGCGCACATGGGCAATGGTTTCTGCGGTTAACAGGGGCTCACCTGTTTCTTCATCGTAAAAGGCTGGAATTGGGACTCCCCAACTCCGCTGTCGCGAAATGCACCAGTCCGAACGCTCTGCCACCATGGCAGTAATGCGGTTTTCGCCTTGGGCTGGAATCCACTCCACTCCGGCGATCGCCTCTAATGCACCCTCCCTAAAACCTTCTACCGATGCGAACCACTGCTCGGTGGCGCGGAAAATCGTAGGCTGTTTGGTGCGCCAATCGTAAGGATATTTGTGGCTGTAGGCTTCTTGATGTAGCAACGACCCCACTTCATTCAGGGCATCGATAATAGCCTGATTGCCATCGCTCACCTCTAGCTTTAAGCGATCATTGTCTGTTTTAGCTCGGTCTGCCACCTTCAGGCCTGCAAAGCGCCCCGCTTCTGCGGTAAACACCCCCCGATCATCCACAGGAGACAGAATCGGTAAGCCATAGCGTAGGCCCACCTGATAGTCTTCCTGACCGTGTCCTGGGGCTGTATGCACCAAGCCTGTGCCCGATTCCGTGGTAATGTAGTCGCCACCTAAGACCACCTGGCTTTCGCGCTCGAATAATGGATGCCGATAGGTCATGTGCTCCAGAGCCTTGCCCATGACTGTCGCTTGGACCACCAATGGTGTTTCGAATTTGGCCTCTAAGGTTTCGACCAAATCTTTGGCCACCAGCAAATACTCAAAGCGTCCGGGTGCGCCATCGTCTACCGCATGGACCACTGCGTAAACCAAATCGGGATTGACGGCAACTGCTAGATTCCCTGGCAAAGTCCAAGGCGTCGTTGTCCAGATGGCAATGCCTAATTCCCCAAGATAAGGATCTAAGGGCCCTTGCAATGCCTTGGGTAGCGAGGTTACTTCAAACGCGGCATACAGCGAAGGGGAGGTATGGCCTTCGGGATATTCCAGTTCTGCCTCGGCGAGGGCAGTCTGTGAACTTGGGCTCCAATGCACAGGCTTCAGGCCGCGATAAATATAGCCTTTCAGCACCATTTGCCCAAATACGTCAATTTGAGCCGCCTCATACTCTGGTTTGAGCGTGAGATAGGGATGTTCCCATTCGCCCCAGACGCCATAGCGCTTAAAGCTGTCGCGTTGCCGCTCGACAGTTTTTAGGGCAAAATCACGCGCTTTCCAGCGCAGCTTGAGGGGCGTTAAATCTGCACGCTGCTCTGAATTCAGGTTCTGTAATACCTTCAGTTCAATGGGCAAGCCGTGGCAATCCCATCCAGGGACATAACGAACCTTGCGGCCTTGGAGCAACTGAAATTTATTGATGGTGTCTTTGAGAATCTTGTTAAGCGCGTGGCCGATGTGGAGGTCGCCATTCGCGTAAGGTGGGCCGTCATGCAGCACAAACAATTCACCGGGATTGTTTTGCGCAAGATGATCGTAAATCTGCGCATTTTGCCAAAATGCTTGCAATTCCGGCTCGCGCTTCACCGCATTAGCGCGCATGTCAAACTGGGTTTGCGGCAACCGAACAGTATTCTTGTATCGTCCAGATTCTGTCACAGACTTCACTTCAGAGCAGGTTTAGGCACTTTGTCATTATAGAAGCCGTCGTGCTGAAGCGGGAGAGTTGGATGCGCAATCGTGCTCCAATTCGCGTTTCTCAGCAGATAGAAGGGATTAAAGGAACAAAAGCTAGCTAAATTCCTCTTTTGCGGAGGAAAAAACGAGGCTTTACCGCTGGTTGACTGAGCTGATGCCGTACCTATAAGGTATTTTGCATATTTCTAAACAGGAACAGACTCTACGCAGAAAGGAAAAGATAATAAGGTTTATGTTTCTTTTTCCAGAGGGATAGACTGTTTACCCGTACATATTGGAGGCTCAAATTAGACTGAATTGCAGCCTACCTTCTAGGGAACTCTAGCATAGACATCCTTCTACTTAATTCATTTTAGGCGCAGGGAATCATAGCAATAGGATGGCCATCCTTTAGCACTAATGCTCAAATCTGCTTCGCGTCAAACTTCATCCATCCGAAATCGCCTCATTCTCGGTGTAAGCCTGATGCTTGTACCGTTAATGGCGATCGCGGTTGGCTCCTATCTTGGGTTTGAGCAGGCTGTTGGGACCTTTGAGCGTAGCGAAAATAAACGCCTAGAAGAATTGTTTCCTTTAGACCGCCTTGAGTTGGTGTTGCGAGAAGCGGCTGAGTTGACTGAGCCTGTCAACCGTGATGGCAGCATTGAGAAACAAATTAAATTTGCGAGGTTGAGTCAAGAAATTGACCAAATTTTTATATCTTTATTAAACTCACCGTCTCAATTGCAAGAGAAGCGAGCTTTAGTCCTAGATATTCAACAAAAATGGCATCACATTAAACAGGAAGAAGAACGCTATCTAGGACAACCTTTTTCTCTGAGTGTCGCAGAGGTTCGTACTTATCAAACAGAACTAGATCGGCAGTTTGATGGCATTGTGCGTGATATTCGGCGTCTCAATAACTTGCTCGTTAGCTTTCAGACCAATGACAACTTAAGGCAAGTCAACATTATCAAGCAGCAAGTTAGGGCCTTAACCATTTTGACTGCTTTAGTTGCCGTTGTTATTGCAGTTTCAGCCATTTCTTTTTTGGCGCGGTCAATTTTGAAGCCACTGCGGTATCTGAATCAAGGCGTGTCTCGATTTGGGGATGGAGATTTATCTTCTCGAATTCATCTACAGACCAAAGATGAATTAGAACAGTTGGCCCATACCTTTAATTGGATGGCAGACAATTTGGAACAAAGCCAGCGTGAATTAATGGAATTGGCAACCATTGATGGTCTAACAGGGGTGCTCAATCGTCGAGAGTTTAACCGTCGTTTAACCCAAGAGTTAGAGCGATCGCGTCGGGGCAATTATTCTGTCTCTTTATTGATGATTGATATCGACCACTTCAAAAAGCTCAACGATACCTATGGACATCAGTCGGGCGACGATGCGCTGCGCCATGTTTCTTGGTTAATTCGCCGAGAGGTCAGGCCTGGTGACTTGCCTGCGCGGTATGGGGGCGAAGAATTTGCTGTAATCTTGCCGCATGCCGACACTGAAGATGCCTTCATCGTTGCTGAACGTTTACGTAACCTTATTGCCAGTGAAAAGGTGCCCATT
>DATNQK010000362.1:0-3441 GCA_036704065.1 Stenomitos sp. | reverse complement strand
GCCGCCACAGCGATTGGCTTATGAGAGACAACCCAAACATTTTTACTGACATCGAGATAGTCTTGGGCCTCCATCGGAAAGCCCATTGCTGGATTAATTGCCCGAATCCCTCGATCTTCTAATTCCCGGACAATTTTGCGGGCGATCATATTCACCTCTTCCCCCGTGTGGTGAAATTCCACATTGGCGACGGAACGGGCAGGATTACGCACATTGTCTCGGTTCATACGACAGACAAAACTAATCAAACTTTTCGTCTGCGGAAATGCCTGCAATATCTTAGTTCGTTGCTCGACCATTTCCGGTTGGTCAATGCTGACAAACCCAACATCGTCCACGCCTAGATCGAGGCAAAATGACCGCAACCAATCGCGATTCAGCGTTGGCGGTGAAGAAGAAATCATGCTCTGCGAATTTTGATCCTCAAGCGTTTGTCGCTCTCTTAAATGCTTAACCGTGGGATGATCATCAAATTTTGGCATTAGATAGTCCTTTGATTGTGAGGATTAAATCCGACGACAAGTCTGAATTATGCAGGGACGATGTTGATTACCAAATGTGCAATCTAGGTAAACCTGTGCCGCTAAATCACGCCAGCTCACCCAATGACGAAGCGCTGAATCCATAGAAGCAATGCATGACTCCAGAATGCTCCGAAGTCTTTTTGTTTAAGGGTAATTACCGCTCTTTGTGGTCAAAATTTTGTGAAGATGGGTGCGTCATACCTTTCATCACGTTGCCCATAATGCGTACCCTTGCCCACCGGGGTAACGGCACCAGCGAGTAGCCCAACAACTTCGATAACGCACCCGGTAGCACCGTGGACTTTCGACCCAATGCATGCAACGTATCTCGTGCCACCTCCCGTGGGTGTAGCGCCTGCGCCATCTTCATCCCAGCGCGGTCTGCAAAACCACTATTGGTGGGACCCGGAGCAGATGCAATCACATCAACCCCTAGGGGCGCAAGTTCCAAAGATAAGGCTTCAGCTAGGGTCTGCACATATGCTTTTGTGGCAGCGTAGTGGGCGGCAAAGGGTGTTCCCTGAAAACCCACGATTGAACTCATCAGCACCATTGCGCCCTGTCCGCGTTTTGCAAACCGTTGTCCGAAGTACCAGGACAACGCTAATAGTGAACGACAGTTTACATTCAGCATTTCTATCTCCTGGCTTAATTGGGCATCTACCAACAAGCCTGATGTGCCAAAACCCGCTGCCGCAACGAGTAATCCCACATCCAGATCCTGTGTGACCGTTGTTAGGATTTCGACTCCGGTTTCTGCTGCTAAATCTAGGCGCACTACTCTTGTCTGAATGCCATAGCGATCGCTCAACGCAGTAGCCATCTGTTCCAACAAATCTTCACTGCGCGCCACCAATACGAGGTTCAATCTCGCTTCCGCCAAACACAGTGCTATCTCTTTACCGATACCCGACGATGCTCCGGTGACAACCGCCCACGGCCCATACCGAGAATGCAACCATTTTTGCCAATCCTTCCGCTGAATACTGACCATAAATTGACTCTGTTGAAGGGACACGACTGAAGTTGAATGAGTGACTGCACTGCATGTTTAGCGTGCTAGTGCTTACGGTGCTGACCAAGGAGCAATAGACGACCTACAAATACGACAGCAATATATGTATATGCATGTTTTTTAGAAAAAATTTTGTCCTATCTCATGGTTGTGACCTCGGACAATAGGGATAACAACTGTTGCCACTTTTGCGGCCCAAAGTGCTCCTTCACCTCTGCCTGAACTTGTTCCCACAATGGCAAAGCTCGTTCTAAAACGGCTTGTCCCTCAACAGTCAACGATGCCAGCTTAAACCGCCGATCCTCTCCGGGATTGATGTCAACCCATCCTCGTTTCTCTAACAATTTGATATTGCGGGTAATTGTTGTTTGATCTGTAAACAACTCTTGAGCTAAGCGGGTGATAGGCGCAGATTCTAACCAATGAATTGCGACTAACAATGTAAATTGAGTGGGCTCTAACCCAATGGGTCGAAAGGCCACCTCATACCTTTGTGTCAGAATGCGTGACGCTTGACGCACATGTAGCCCCATACAAGTTGCGGGAACTTGATGCGCGATCGCAAGGTTAGGCTTAGAAATTAAATCTCCCATAAAACATGTATATGCATCTTTTTCGGTTTTGTCAAGTTCTTAAAACTAGAAAATGACAGCTTGACAATGCCTTGCCGCATGGCATTGACTACCACATGGGCGCAAGTGGCATGCTTGCCCAAGCAGGTCTTCCAGTCGCAACAAAGAGTGTTGACAATGATAAGTTGGGAGTGCGCAAAATACATCAATGACGCCATGAGGAGTACACCCCTAGAGCAGCAGTTTTCGACCTTGCGGTTCAATCGGCACTGTTTCCCGCTCTGTCAAAAACTCAGCCCTACAAGAGTGAAATACAAGGAGGTGCTAAATGGCAGACCTAACACTCACCACGTTCGATTGGGTTCCAGAAGTACGTCGCGGTTATGTGCGTGACATACGGGTGCGTTGGGCACTAGAAGAGGCTGGGCTACCCTATCACGTCAATAGTGTATCTATTGGAGATCGGGGGGCTGAGCATTTTTCGCACCAACCCTTCGGGCAAGTGCCGTGGTTGACTGATGGTGACATCACAATTTTTGAGAGCGGTGCAATTCTCCTACATCTGGGTGAGTGCAGTCGCACGTTGATGCCAACTGATCCGCGAAGTCGCAGCGAAGTAATTGAATGGCTGTTCGCTGCCCTCAACTCCGTCGAAATGGCAAGTTTACCGTGGGCCATGTTCAAGTTCTTGGGCGACAACGCTGAAACACCAGGAAAGAAGCACCTAGACGAGTTGCTCAAAATGCAGCTCCAGCGGATGGAGACGGTACTCGCAAAACGTGAATGGCTAGCTCATAGCTTCTCAATCGCCGATATACTCATGGCGGATGTGCTGCGCCTTGTGGATCGATTTGATGGACTTGAGGGATGCCCAGCCTGTCGTAGTTATGTCGTGCGTGCCACGGCTCGCCCTTCTTTCATAAAAGCGTATCAAGACCAGATAGCGCATTTCGCTGCGGCAGACTGAGAAAATCAATGTCTGGAGATCTGTACGCGATCGCCTGATACCTCGTGAAAACCCCTGCATGGATGATGCAGAAGTTGCGGAGACCAGACATCTGGCTAAATCGCCAAATCAAAAATATCGCTTGATGAGTCCCTCAAGTAATCCTTAATCGTAACCGTTGCTTTTAAGCCAGAGAAATCATCTTCCCTGTTGCGTCAAGGTGACGCTGCTGCATCACCGAGTGAAACAACGGTGTGGGGAGAACTGCTTCTACAGGCCAAACTCCAGGTTGATTGATTTTGCCTTCTACTAACAGTTGGGCAAGGCTTCCGGTACCGTACCCTGTGGCGAGTGCAGCACTTTCATGCACAAACGTAGAAAGGT
>DATNQK010000361.1:0-9132 GCA_036704065.1 Stenomitos sp. | reverse complement strand
AGCTGGTTTTGGTCCAGCCATTCAGAGGTTCGAATCCTTTCGCCCCAGTTTCTTTAAGTGCCTATATTTTTGATGTATCCTACACACTTTTGTTGGGTAGGTTTGATAGATTCGGCGGAGTCGTTGGCTAAGGTGGGGGCGAGGCAATGAAGATGCCCGATGCGATCGCCTTAGATTTTGATGGCGTCTTATGTAATGGCCTGCGAGAGTATTTCCAGGTTGCGCTGAAGGCCTATAGACGGATTTGGCCTGAGGCTACCTTTGTTAATCTGCAATTGTGGGAAGCTGCATTTGGACGGCTGCGGCCTGTTGTAGAAACAGGTTGGGAGATGCCTGTGGTATTGAGGGCAATTGCCCAAGGCAAGTCCGAAGCTGCGTTGCTTGATGATTGGCCTAGTATTCGCATGACGATTTTGGCCCAAACGTCCATTACCCCTGCGGAGATAGGAGTCTGGGTAGATTCATTGCGAGATGAGTGGATTCAGGCTGATCTAACGAGCTGGCTAGCACTCCATGATTTTTATTCCGGAACGGTTCAACAGATTCACCATTGGATGGGCCAAGGCTTACCTGTATTTGTGATTACGACGAAAGAAAGCCGATTTGTGAAGGCGTTATTTCAGCAGGCGGAAGTTGAGTTGCCAGATTCGGCCATCTTTGGCAAGGATTGTTTACAACCCAAAGCCCAAACCTTACGTCAACTTCAAGCACAAGGCTTTGAGCGGCTGTGGTTTGTAGAGGATCGTCTGGCTACATTACTCACGATCCAGCCGCAGTCTGATTTACAATCCGTGGGTCTGTTTCTTGCCGATTGGGGTTATAACACGGTGGGCGATCGCTTAAGCGCAGCGGCTAATCCTGCAATTCAGGTGTTATCTCTACCACAATTTAGTCAGCCGTTTGAGCAGTGGGTCTCGTAGGGCTAATCGTCTTTTAGGGTTCTGAATAGAGTTTGATTGCTTAGCGACCTTGGGTGGCTAGGTTTCTCCTGCTTTAGTCTTTTGCCCTTTGTCTAGAATCAAGGCCTGTTTACTTCTTGGATATAGATAAAAGTATTTGTGACGATAGAAAAAGGCAAATGAATTAATGGATGTTGAGGGGATGTAAAGCACTATAGATCGTCCTTGATAAGGAATTTGCTAAGAATCCTTGCTGAAATAATATAGAAAAATCCTGCATAAGAGCTTTTCTTAATAGGCGATATCTATATAATAAAGATGCGATTCTAAGCAAGTTTCGGGAGATTGGACGTTGTGAAGCAGGCCACCTTACATCAGTTACAAGTTTTTGAGGCGATCGCCAAGCATGGCAGCTTCACCCGAGCGGCAGAGGAACTGTATTTGACGCAGCCTACGGTGTCTCAGCAGATGAAACAGTTGACGAAAGCCATAGGCATGCCATTGTTTGAGCAAATTGGTAAGCGGCTGTACCTCACCGAAGCAGGCGAAGAAGTCTTAAAAAGTAGCCGCGATATTTCTGCACGCTTTTTAGACCTGGAGATGACCTTGGCCAACCTCCGAGGCATGAAGCAAGGGAAGCTGCGGATTTCGGCTATTACAACCGCCAAATACTTTGTCCCCCGATTGCTAGGGCCGTTCCGGCAGCTTTATCCCGGTATCAATATTGCGTTTCAAGTCACAAATCGACAACAGGTGCTAGATCGCTTGGCAGAAAATCTAGACGATCTATACTTCATCGGCCAACCGCCTAGCGATACGGATATTTTTGTGCGGCCTGTGATGGAAAATCCCCTGGTAGTCATTGCGCCCTACAATCATCCCCTGGCGCAAGAGAAGTCTGTCTCTTTGCAGCGGATGGCTCAAGAGCCGTTTATCATGCGCGAAACTGGGTCTGGAACTCGCATGGCAGTGGAAAGTTTCTTCGCCGAAAATCGGGTGGAAATGAATATTGTGATGGAAATCGGCAGTAACGAAGCCATCAAGCAGGCGATAGTTGGCGGTTTGGGTATTTCTGTGCTGTCACGCCATTCCTTGGCGTTAGAAGGGATTCATGGGCCGCTCACGGTCTTAAATGTGGATGGATTCCCGCTGCATCGGCATTGGTACGTGATTTATCCCCAAAGTAAGCAGTTATCAGTGGTGGCACGCACATTCTTAGATTTCCTCTTCACTGAAGGGCGGCAAATTGCTGAGCAAGCGGATATGTCCTTTGTTGGGGCTGCTTCGTGAGTCTTTTCTGAACACACATTTATTCCCCCATCCTTTGAGTGCGGATGGATCGATGGTTTGGCCCTTTTATCTAAGGCTTTAATTGGGCCATTGAATTGATAGATGGTTTGCCTATTGAAATGATCGATGGTTTGATTGAGCAGCGATACCGTATCTGCAGCTACAACGATGGGTTGATAGTCGACTGATGATAGGTATGCTCTGACCTGTGGGCATCTCTTCGCAATGCTGCCCAGAATTATTGTTTATGGTTTGAATGGAGTCGGTTGTCGCACGCTCTGTTTGTTGCGGCAGCAGGGTGTGCCTGTGGTTGGGGTTCACGATGAGCCTGTTCTCCAAGATATGGAGGTTGTGGTAGGCCCGTTGCAATCTACTGAAACATTGAAACGGGCAGGGATTGAAACGGCTCAGACGTTGGTGATTACCAACAGTGATGATGCGGTAAACCTAGAGATTTTGCTCCAGGCTAAGTTGCTCAATCCTCGGATTCGGGTGATTAGTCGGCTGTTTAACCTGAGTTTGGGTGATCGCCTTGATTGCACGTTGTCAGACCACACGACGCTGAGTGTCGCGGCACTGGCTGCCCCAATTTTTGCCTTTGCGGCGATGGGAGAGTTGGCGATTGGACATCTGAACTTGTTTCAGAAAACCTGGCCGATTTCTGAAGTGACCATCGATTACCGTCATCCTTGGCGGGGGCGCAAACTCAACACGCTCTGGGAAGATCCCTCCCGCATGCTGATCCATTACTTAACCTCCGATATTGAAATCAGCCTAGTAGAGGCGATGAACTTAAATCGGGATTTGGAAATTGGCGATCGCCTCATCATTGGTACCAAGCCTCAAGTGCATAAAAGCCAGGTGTCTTGGAGCACCCGTTTGCGCAAAGTTCTGGTTTGGACGTCCCAATTTCAGCGCCATCTCCGCTCAGGGTTAGTCATCACCCTCGTTCTATTGCTGATCATTGGAGTTGCCACCTTTAGCTACGTCAAATTTGGCTGGACTCAAGTTTCCTTACTAGACTCGCTGTATTTCTCGGTCGGGATGATTACTGGAGCCGGTGGGAATGAAGCGGTTGCCGAAAAAGCGCCCATGCAACTCAAACTATTTACAGTCATCATGATGCTGGTGGGCGCAGGGGTGATTGGCATCTTCTATGCGCTGCTCAACGATTTGGTTTTAGGCACGCGATTGCGCCAGTTTTGGGATGCAACCCGTGTTCCTTATTGCGATCACTACATTGTGTGTGGCCTGGGAGATGTTGGCGTCAAAATTGTGAACCAACTGTTGAGTCAGGGCCATGAGGTGATTGTGATTGAACGCGATGCGAACAATCGTTTCTTAAGCATGGTTCGTGCCCAACGCGTACCTGTCCTGATTGCCGATGCAAGCTTACCCCAAACGCTAAAGGCCGCGAATATTCAGCAAGCGAGTGCCCTATTAGCGGTAACGGATCTTGATATGAGCAATCTTGAGATTGCCCTAACGGCTAAAGCGTGTGCCGCAAAATTAGCGATCGTGGTTCGGATCAACCAATCAGAGCAGGCAGATCGCGTGCGGCAAGTATTTGACTTTACAGCCGTACTTACGCCTTCAGATATTGCAGCGCCTTCTTTTGCTGCGGCTGCCCTTGGGGGGCGAGTATTTGGCAATGGTACAACGGGTCAAATTTTGTGGATTGCTTTGTCTTTACTGGTAACGCCAGCCCATCCATTTTGTGGGTGTTCTGTGCAGTCAGTGGCGATCGCAGCTGATTTAGTACCGCTGTATCTCCAAACCGATGCACAAACAATTCATGGATGGGAATTGCTGAATGCTTGTTTACAGCCTGGTGATGTATTACATCTGACGATTCCAGCTAAGAATATTGAGCGGCTGTGGCGTACGACTAACCGATCACTTCAGGCTGGATAAAACCAATCCAAGCAAGAATAGACACTCATATTGTGCTGCGAGAGCGTATGTAGGTCACATCCTGCATCGGCTATCTGTTTGTTATAGTTCCTCTGGGGTACAGCGTACTTTCGTTTTTCAATGCCTTCCTGGTTTTCTGGGCCTCTAGCGCTTGCTGGAAGCTGAAACCAAAGTGATAGGTCCTGAATAGCAGTCAATCTAAATGTTGCCTGGATTTGAGAGGAAGCAGGCTTAACTTTGGGCGCTTGAAGTGACCGCTAGATATACAGAACTGATTTAGGCGTGTATGAAAGACGTTTTTAGACTGAGATAGTACGCTTGATTGTTCTACACTTTAGAGTTTTCGTAGTCTGGTTATATGTACCAAATTAGAAAAGCCCCTAGGACATATATAGAAGTATCTAGAGTGTACAAACATCGATTTTTGCTAATAAGTGTAACGGAAAACCACTAAGCTTTAAACACTCGACCTTTACCTGTTGATTCTGGGTAACTTTCAGGTAAAGTGTGGGCTAGAATTAAAAGAGGTTCAATAAAATGTTAGAGTTTAGGTATGAAGTCCTGGAAGTCTTCAATAGAATTACTTCTCGCAGATTAAATATTAAGAAATATGACTTATGTTTTGCATCAATATTGGTCATAAAAATGATATAGACAAGGGTGATAGTGTCGTATTTGCCGTAAGTATGAATTGGCTGAACTGTTTTCCTCTCACCTACGTTATTTGCTTATAGTTTTGGCTTGCTGTGCCTTTTAAGCTCAGGTTTTAGCTTTATCCTAAGTAACTAAGACCCCTGTGGGTAGCCTTTCGAAGCAGGTACAGTGTTTTTCTAGGTCTTCTCGAAAAATTAAATATTTAGGTAGAATAACGGTCTTCTAAAGGATCTCAAGTAAAATTTTAAAGCATATACTTTGACCATTTTTTTGATGAAGTAGAGGCTTCTACTAGTTTTTGGTCTTTGAGTAGTCATTTCAAAGGTAATTTTTGCAAAGCAAAGACAAAAATTGGCTGAAAAGTTTTGTTGATTTGTGTTTTTTCTTTGAGATTTTCATGAAAATACTTGCAGATACTGGGAATATGTTAGGCATATTTCTGCTTGATCTTTGTGAGTATTGAAATGGATACGCAAAAATAATCTGAGAGAAAATTAAATTAAGAATCATTGAATTTCTCGACTAGATAGCACCCTTTCGTTGTTATGTTTTAGTTGGATTGTGTGTTTCTCTGGTAAAACATGAGATTTCTGTGAATATTTGCTCTACTTATTTCTTGTGACGAGGACTTATGCCGAATTCTAAAACTGTCATAAAGACCCTATCCTTATTTGGACTTGCAGGTCTTACAATCTATTCCTATTCTTTGAATACACTGACGAAAGATTCATCAGCACAAGCAGAGCAGTCTTTCTCGACGACAGTGGTTAAAGGTAGTGTTGTTGAAGTCGGTAAGCTGCCACAAGTTTCTCCTAGCAACCGTGCGTTGCACGGGCAAGCTGGTACATCTCCCAGAATCCCAATTGGAGAAGCTCAACTAGAAAAAATTAAGGCAAATCCTTTGTCTACTGCGGCAGGGAAAGCGGCGGCAAAATCTGCGCTGAAGGTGACTACGGTTGATGCTCCGCCCCCAGTTAAGGGAAAAACAACACAAACATATAATTGTGTTGGTAATAGTGCGACAGGCTTTGCCCCTTCAGATAGTCATGGTGCTGTCGGGGGTAGTCATTACGTTGAAGTCACCAATGTGGATTTGGGCATTTATTCCAAAACAGGTTGTGCTGCTGCCTTAAGCTTTGTCAGCCTGAAAAGTTTCTTTGGCGTAACCGATCCTGCGGTTACTTTGTTTGACCCAAGGGCAATTTACGACTTTGCGAATAAGCGCTATGTCGTTACTGCCGAAAGTCGAAATAGTGGTTCAACAGATCAGACTCAATATTTTGCTGTGTCTCAAACTGGGAACCCGCTAGGTGCTTGGACTCGTTATAATATTGCCCTTTCCAGTGGAGCCTCCTTTTTCTGTAAGAAGGCAGTGACAGATTTCTGGGACTACCCCAACCTGGGTTACAACAAAGATAAATGGTTTATTACTGCCAATAACTTTCCGAGTGCTGGGGGAGCCTATGGGGCAATTATGACCATTGATAAAGCGCCTACCTTGACAGGAGGTGCTGCTGCTCTTCGTTGCTATGGTACAGGTGCATCTGCAGTTCAGTTCAATGTTGCACCACCGCTCAATAGAAGCAAAACCAGTAGTGTTGCTTACTTCCTCTCCCCAGGGTCGGGGTCGGGTACTCAACTGCAGAAATATACGTTGGATACGGTCACTAATGTAATGACCTTTGGCCCAGGAATTCCTATTCCTGCCTGGACAGCACCTCCCGGCGCTACTCAACCAACAACAGCACTGCGCATTGATACCCTTGATGGTCGTATTCAATCGAATACGATGCAAATTGGTAATAGCGTCTACGCCATTCATTCCCTGAGTGTAGGAGGTCGTGCGGGTCTCAGGCTTTATAAAGTGAATGCAGGGACCAACACGGCTGCTGTGCAAACAACGTATGCCATTACTGATGCTGATTCCTGGGGACCATCCTTCGCGATCGCCAGTAATGCTGGGACAACTTATGGATTTTACTCCTTTAGTTACTCTAGTGCTACGCTCAACCCTGCTGCAGCATTGGTCTCCCGTAGAAATGATGGGGTAGGGGGTAATAATTTAGGCTTTACCTATGCAGTAGGGGTTCCTATGACGAGCAATTGTCAAAATGGGACACGATGCCGATGGGGCGACTATTCTGCAACCAGTCTCAATCCTTCTAATCTAAGTTCAGCATTTGGGGTCACCCAATATCTAACAGGTGGTAGCCAGTTTAACTGGACAACGAGGATTATGGGTCTTTCTCAGCCCTAAATAAGCCTTGACCTTTAGTTAGTCTGCTTTCAATGCCCCGCAAAGTGCGGGGCATTGATTTGTGTGAGATTTGATGCTGTAAGAGTCCTTGTCGTGCAGCTGTTGTGGACTTCTCTTAGAAAAGAAGTTTTCTTTCTTCGCATGAGGGTGCGAAGGGTTTCAATATTTTCTCTTAGGGTGTAGCGCCGACAGCCTATGATATATCTTGACCGTTTCTCCTTACCAAGGGAGGGCAACGGTTTGGGTTTTACAATTAAGGCCTTGGCCTACTGCTTTTATCTTTGATCTTCATTCGTTGGCAATTACGCACTCGTATATGGACGTTATCCCCGCTATTGATCTGTTGCAAGGACAGTGTGTTCGTCTCTATCAAGGCGATTATGCTCAATCTCAAGTTGTGGCAGATGATCCTGTAACGATGGCAAAAACCTGGGCAAGCCAGGGGGCTCGTTGGTTACATTTAGTGGATCTCGATGGCGCTAAAACAGGAGAACCCGTTAACTTGCCAGTTATTGCCGAAATTGTGGCAGCGGTTGACGTTCCAGTGCAAGTGGGTGGTGGATTGCGAACCGGCGATCGCGTGGCAGAACTCCTCGCTTTAGGGGTTCGTCGGGTGATCTTGGGTACCGTTGCAATTGAGCAGCCAACGCTAGTGGCCGAACTGTGCCAAACCTATCCAGGCCAAATAGTCGTGGGTATTGATGCCCGTGACGGTAAAGTGGCAACGCGTGGTTGGCTGGAAACCTCTGATGTGAGCGCAATCACCCTTGGGCAACAAATGGCCGATATGGGTGCAGCTGCGATTGTGTACACCGATATTCAGCGTGATGGCACCTTGCAAGGCCCTAATATACCGATGCTTAGAGAAATGGCTGAAGCCGTTTCCATTCCAGTGATTGCATCGGGTGGCGTCAGTTCTTTAACTGATTTACTTAGCTTGCTAGCCCTCGAACCCCTGGGGGTCAATGGTGTTATCGTCGGCAAAGCATTGTATTCGGGAAATGTTTCCTTAACGGAAGCCTTACGCTCAATTGGCCCTGGTCGGTGGCAAGATGTGCCAACGGAACCTGGACAATCTGCCTTTGCGTAGGCTCCTGAACGTTAAGCGTGATAGTCAGGACAATGAATTGCCTGTTCTGAAAGCGCTGTATCTGGGTGAACGGTACATTTGAGCACAGGGCTATTCGTAAAGAAACGGCAACTGGGGCAGGGGACTTGGTGAAGTCGGTGGCTGACTTTCACAACGTCCCTGGCGCAGCTCCACAGGGAAAACCCTAGGCAAAGCATAAATCCCCAGCTTAGAACAATACCTACCAACTGCCAGCCCCATCCTGTCAGGATCATGGATTGCCTTTTGCTTGATTGGTTTACAAGATTTTTCCGGTATACCTACGGGTCGATATACCGGAAATAAGAATGCTTATAGAACCTGGTGCGTGTAAGCGTGCTGTTTGACATTGTCTTCGGTACTGACAGCTCGCTCTACGTTCAGTACGCGTTTACGTTCTGTTGAGTATTGAAAGTCAGTTTTTACCTGTCCTAAAGGCAGCAAAGCCTGAAGCGTTTCATGAGAGCGATAGCTACGTGCTGAGGCCATCAATCTCTGTTCAAAATCTTCACAAGGTTGTGCGTCTGTGCCAAAGCTGGTTGGGATAACTGCCTTGCCCTGCATCCATGCCGCCTCTACAGTTGTGGCGATCGCCATTGTGTAAGACGTTTCAATTCCCTTACACAAGGTCTCAAAGGCAGCAGAAGGGATAGGCTCTACCACATTAATGGGTTGTAGTTTCCCGTCTTCTTTAATGAAGCAGGTTGCTAAGCCAAGGACTACATAAGCGTCGGACGGAACCTCCGCCACATTCGGCGGCATTTGTGGCATTGTCATGGCTGCACACTGTTATAGATCATTCATCACAAGGCAGAGTATGACAACTCCACCTTGTTCTCATTCTAAAGGTCCCCTGCCGCGCTGAGACCGCCTATTGGACGGAAGATTTTTCTGGCTTTAACCAAAAGACCTGCATCCGGTTGGGCTGCATTAAATTACCTTGGTCTTCAGCAATCCGCTTCGCTTCATCCGGTGATTGCCCACGAGTATAGTCCTGCTTTAAGGTTTGC
>DATNQK010000360.1:0-6730 GCA_036704065.1 Stenomitos sp. | reverse complement strand
CCCCAATCTGCAACGCCAAGGCTATGCCCTGCTCTGCGTCAGCTATCCTCGCACACCCCTCACGGTAGAAACCCAAGACGAAGACGAAGTGTATGAGCTTCAATTTGGTCGCTACTTTGGTCAAGGTCGCGTCCGTCGTGGTTTACCGCTAGAGGAAGATTAAACCTATGACGGTTGTAGATGCATCAGAATTAGAGTCCTACCTAGACGTCGCCACCGAAGCAGCCCTCAGTGCAGGTGCGATTTTACAAGCCTCTTTGGGAAACATAGAGAAAGTTCAAGAGAAAGGGCGACCCGGTGACTTAGTTACGGAGGCAGATGCTGCAGCTGAAGCCACTGTACTGCAAGTCCTGAACCGCCATTTTCCCGATCATCAAGTTCTTGCAGAAGAATCGGGCCAGCAGGGAAATACCGAGAGCCGCTTTCTATGGGCGATCGATCCCCTGGATGGAACCACCAATTATGCTCACCAGTACCCATTTTTTGCCACGTCCATTGCCCTCCTCATTGAAGGGGTGCCACACGTTGGCGTGGTATATGACCCATTCCATCAAGAACTGTTTCGAGCCGCGAAAGGACTAGGAGCCACTCGAAACCGACAGCCCATTCAAGTGTCGCAGACATCAGACCTAGCCCATAGCTTATTGGTTACTGGATTTGCCTATGACCGACGCGAAACTCTAGACAACAACTATGCCGAATTTTGCCACTTAACCCACCTGACGCAGGGTGTTCGTCGTAGCGGTTCAGCCTCCGTCGATCTCGCCTACGTGGCCTGTGGTCGTTTAGATGGATATTGGGAAAGAGGACTATCCCCTTGGGATATTGCAGCCGGAACACTCTTGGTGGAAGAAGCAGGCGGTGTCGTTACTGCCTATGACCAATCTGCCTTTGACCTTTATTCAGGGCGAATCCTAGCCACCAATGGCAAAATTCACACAGAACTGAGCCAAGAACTACTGCGGGTCAAGCCCTTACCTTGGCCACTGACGGGGCCCTAATTTCTCCGACCGCCTACCGCGATTGCAATTTAACCATTAGACTATCACTGTAGAGCCAACATGCCACCTTCTGATCAAATGAGCCAAATGTCACTTCAAATCAAGCGCGGCTTATCTGAGTTCGGCTACTCAGATCATTACGCAGTGCTCGGATTGGGCGTTGATGCATCAGCAGGTGAGATTCGAAAACGCTACCTTCAACTGGCCAGGGCTCTACATCCCGATAGTTCTACCAATACAGATAAAGCAAAATCTAGCCAAATTTTGTCGAAGCTCGTCAATCCGGCTTACCAATTTCTGTCTCAAGACAAAGAGCGCGGTGACTACAGCATGCTTCTAAAGCTGTTAGGCCAACGCGCCAACTTGGAGTTTGATTTTAGCAAGCTGCAATCTTCAGCAGCCAAGGAACTGTTAAAAACAGAGCATTTTGAACAGTTTTATCTAGACACCGTTCAGGCATTAGGGGCACAACAATACCTTCACCTTGATCAGGTTGTACCCATTACAGAGCAGCTTAGCGAGATCAATCTGGTCTACCTGCTTCGCAAAGAAAAAGCGCCAATGCCTATGGCTACTTCGCCCACGTTTGCAGAACCGCCAGCACCTGAGATCCAATCTCAGCCCAGCAGTCCTGAAGTGTCGGTGATGAGCATGCCGAAGGAAACCATTGAGAAAAAGGTTTCCGCTTCAGCAGCTGGAGATTTTGTCAAACAGTATCTACGCCGCGCCGAAAATTTAATTTCTAAAAACTGTTATGCCGATGCAGTTTTAGAGTTAAGAGATGCACTGCGCTTAGACCCACAAAATAGTCGTTGTCATGCGCTGATGGGAACGGTTTATCTGAAGCAGAATCAGCCTAAAATGGCAAAAGGGCATTTAACACAGGCGCTTAAGCTTGATCCCAACAATGCCGAAGCGCGGCAGGCAATGACGGAGTTGACCAAGCTAGAAGCGAAAGCCACTTCAACAGTTCAAGCCAGCGCCAAGGCAACTCAAACCAAAGGGGTTAAGCCTACAACTGAGCGACGCGGCCTATTTGGCTTATTTGGTGGCAAGAAATAAAGGATTCATGATTTATCAACCTCCTACAGGCGCTCGGGATTTACTACCTCTCGATGTCGCCCAGAAGCGCTGGATTGAGCACCGCTTGCAGGATGTGTTCGACCGTTGGAGCTACCATCGCATTATTACACCGACCCTAGAACGTCTCGATACGCTGATGGCCGGTGGTGCGGTGCAACCCGAAACGGTCATCCAAGTGTGGAGTGCAGAAGAAGGCATTTTAGGGCTTAGGCCTGAACTCACGGCTTCTATTGCACGCGCAGCCGCAACACGAATGGGTGAGCTGATGTATCCACAGCGGCTGTCCTACATGGCCAACATTTTTCGGCGACAGCGCTCTGAACAAACCCACGGCCAGCATGAGTTTTACCAGGCTGGGGTGGAGCTTTTAGGGGCTGGGAGTGTGGCTGCCGATGCGGAGGTGTTGTTGCTGTTGGCAGATGCACTGGCGGCGGTAGGACTGGAGCGATGGCATCTGGTCTTAGGCGATGCTGGATTAACGCGATCGCTGTTATGGAATTTCCCTAAACCCTTACGCAGTAAAGTACGACAGGCGATCGCCAGTTTAGATCGCGTTGCCTTAGAGGGGTTGCCGCTAGAAACAGAGCTGCAAAACCAAGCCCTACAATTGCTGGATTTACGAGGCGATCCTGCCCAAGTGATTCAGAAAGTCAGCCAATGGCAGCTAGACGATGTACAACGCAGTGCGGTGGAACACCTCAAGTCTGTCGTAGAGCTATTGGAGGGGCACCCATCCATCATCTTGGATTTGAGCCTCATTCAAACCTTTGACTATTACACAGGTCTCATTTTCGAAGTCGTCAGTGATGCCCGCAGTGGACAACGTGTCTTGGGGCAAGGCGGACGCTACGATCAGCTCTTGAGCCTGTACCATCCTCAGAGCCAAACCATTCCTGGGAGTGGGTTTTCTTTGAATGTGCAGGACTTGCAACAGGTTCTGACGCAATTGCCACAACATGCACCAGTCAGTGACTGGCTGGTGGTGCCCACTTCGCCTCAAGCGACTGCTGCGGCCTTCCGCCATGCCCAACAATTACGGAGCCAGCCGCAACCTGTGCGAGTTGAAGTTGCCTTAGAAAACAAATCGGCTGAACAAAACCGCTTGTATGCTCAGCATCGCTTGATCGCTCAGGTGGCCTGGATTGACGAGGCAGGGTGCATTTCTACAGAAACATTGCCTTGAATGGGTTTAACTTCATTCCTCAGCTTTAAAACCTGAAAATAACCTTGGGCGCGCCCACGATCCAGCATCCGGTACACACACTGGGGCTGGATCGAAAGCAGAGCCACGGGCATTCAGGCATTAATGGAAGCTGAGGGTTCGGTTCGCCTCGTCGAGCTTCACTAGCAGGTCGTTCCAGCTGACCCCAGATAGGCTTGGGAGTACAACATGGGCCTTCCCGACCCGCTCTACTGGGCCTAGACCCACTGCCCACATTTTGGCAACCAACGCCGCTGCAATCCCCGACTCTGCATCCTCAACCACCACACAATGATGAGGTTCTAATCCCAACTGTTCGGCAGCGAAAAGGAATAGGTCAGGCGCAGGCTTCGACCGCTCGACACTGTAACCATCGGCTACAACGTCGATGAAATCGACAATGCCTAGACGCTCAATCACACCCTGAGCATTTTTGCTGGCTGAACCCAGCGCAATGCGGATATTTTGCCGTCGCAAGTCTTGCAAGAGGGCTAGGGCTCCCGGTAGTAGATCTTTCGGCGAGATATCTTGAATAAAGCTGACATAGTAATGATTCTTACGCTCCATCATCTCTTGCAGCTTGTCTTCAGACACTTGGCGATCGCCAAGAATGCGCAGCAGCGAGTCCCGCCGCGATACCCCTCTAAGGGCTTCATTGGCTTGACGATTAAAGAACAACCCTTCTTCGTCTGCCAATTTTTGCCAAGACCGATAATGGTACTCTGCCGTATCCGTCAGTACCCCATCTAAATCGAAGATCACACCACGAATATCTGGATACTGCTTCAACTCAGACTCCGGCGGTTTCAAGTCAAAGTCGTACCATTGCCCTCGCCAATGCAGACGAAACCGCAGTCGCGTCCAACCAGGAGGCAAGTGAGGGGTCGCCACAGGGCCATTGTCCGTCAGTTGGATGCCACCAAACCCGAAGACGACTGCTTGCCAAATCCCCCCTGCCGAAGCCCCATGAATACCTTCTGCGGCGTTGTTGCGCACATCTTCTAAATCAACCATCGCTGCCTGCATAAAGCGCTCATAGGCTTCCGCTGATTTATGCAGATCCGAGGCCAAAATGGCATGAATCGCAGGCCCTAAGGAGGAGCCATGGGTAATGTCGGTGCGGGGTGCGTAATAGTCCCAGTTAACGCGCAGGTTCTCTTCGCTGTACGGAAAGACCTGATTAAAGCGCATCAGGTATAGCAGCATCAACACATCGGGCTGTTTCAGCACCTGATGTTGATTGGCTCCTTCAATACCCAAGAGGGCCTGCATCGATTTGGAGCGCGGCTCATAGGACGGTAAGTCAATGTCCTTGAGCTTGAAAAATCCTTCGAATTGCTCGATCAAGCCTGTATTGGGATCAATGGGGATCCAAATGTTTTGGGCAATATCCCGCCAGCGCGATCGCCGCTCCTCCGACAGGTTTAGTTTCTGGTTCAGTTCAGCGGCCTTTTCTGGATAGCACGCTTGGAGCCAGTCAAAAATGAACAGCGCCTTTTCGAGGTGCCAACGGGCCATGAAGTTGGTAAACGCATTATTGCTGACGTGCTCATGATATTCATCCGCACCAATCACCTCGCGAATTTCGTAGCGCTCGGACTTGATATTCAAATCGACGCGGCTACTCCAGAAAATTGCCGTATCTAGGACAATTTCTGCGCCATAGTCACGGAGCCAAGCATCGTCGCCTGTGGCATTCCAGTATTGCCAAATCGCGTAGGCCACATCTGCGCTGATATGAATTTCCTGATCGCGGCACCAAATCCGAATATCTTCGGCATAGGGTTGATTGGGAAGCGCCCAACGCGGCGTCACTTCATCCCCCGTATCGGCACTTTCCCAGGCATACATTGCACCTTTATAGCCATAGTGCAGGGCCTTGCGCCTTGCACCATTCAGCGTATGGTATCGATAGCTGAGCAAACATTTGGCAATGGCAGGCTGCGTAAAAATGAAAAAGGGCAGAATGAAGATCTCCGTGTCCCAAAACACATGCCCACGATAGCCAAACCCTGAGAGGGTTTTCGCCGGGATGCTCACCTGCTCGTCTGATTTAGAGCCACAAATCAACAGTTGAAACAAGTTATAGCGAATCGCCAACTGTGCCCGAGAATCCCCTTCAATGTCAACGTCGCTTTGAGCCCAAATCTCAGCCCAAGCCTCGCGGTGGGCTTCACGTAAGGTTTTATAGTCGGGCAAGTTGGCCAAATGCTCTAAGGCAGTATCTAGGGGCTCGGCCACATCGCGGGACGTGAACACCGTCACAATTTTTTCAACGGTATAGGTTTGGCCTGCATTGACCAAAAACGTTGATCCCAAAGTTGGATAGCCAGGAACATTGGTTCCCTGAGGCGGTGCATCGACACCAATCAGGTTCATTTTGGCTGCCATTCCCAGCCGGATATGGGAGGATCGGGTGCGCAAGGACAACCAAATCGTATGGTCCTGTTTATCTTGTTGGATCAGTTCCCAGTGGTTAAACCCTTGATTTTCAGGGTATCCATTGAGGCTGGCTTGTACTTCCACAAAGCCATCGAAGTCGATAGGGGTAATCGAACAGCGAATAGCCAAGACATGGGGATCGTGCATACTCGCCCAGCGTTCGAACCGCAGTTCTACCGTACGACCATTGGGGCTGCGCCAGCAGATATTGCGACTTAGGATTCCTTGCCGTACATCCAACTGCCGCTGATACTTGAGTATCTGGCCGTGATCTAAGCGAAACGACTCGCCATTAATGCTGAGGGATAGAGGGAGCCAATCTGGACAATTGGCCAATTCGGTATAGACAATTGGCACATTGTCAAAGACGCCATGAATCAAGGTTGAGCTGAAGGACTGTGGATACCCTTCTTCGAGGCTACCCCGTGTGCCTAAGTAGCCGTTGCCAATGGTAAAAACCGTTTCTCGAGGATGAAGCAATGCGGGCGAGAACTGGGTTTCAATGACTGTCCAGTCGGTATAGGTCAGAGTTGGCGTATCAGTCAAGGTATGCATTGGATGGTGGTTCTCCTCATCCCATAGGTGCAATAGTGGACTCAGCAGAAAAAGTGCTTAGGTGGCTTGCTGTACAGTCTCTTGAAGTAAATTGGCTGCACGAGACTTGTACATAAACTGGAACATCAATTCTAGGTAACGAAACAGAGCTTCGCGGTTGTTGGGTGCAATTTGGTTCCAAAACCAAAATAAATTGGCAAGCGCCCACAATTTTGTCGTATGTGTATCCCAACTGTACCGATCTCGTACACGATGGATAGCACGTTCTGATATTTGTTCCCAATACTGAGGGTCAATCTCACACTGATCTAGAAAATGGAGAATCCGAGCGGCGGTTTCTTCTAGGTGGGTGGGGTTAATCAAAAATCCGTTGACGTTATCTTCAATAATTTCTGAAGGGCCGCCAAATTGACTCGCAAAGGTGGGCAATCCTGAGGTCATGGCTTCT